>NZ_JAAVUO010000083.1:0-3573 GCF_012163165.1 Natronococcus sp. JC468 | reverse complement strand
CGCCAGACGGCGTCCAAATCCCCTGAAATCAACGATACAATCCGCAGAAGGAAGGGCCGTTCAACGGAGCATGATCAGATGATCTCTGTCTACGAAGTCACCGGTGACTACGATATCATCGCGATTGGCAAGTTCACAGACACTGATGATATGAACGACCAGATCAAAGCCCTCGTGACTGATCCGGACATCAAGCAGTCGAACACCAGTATTGTTCTGAATAGCGTTGCCGAAAACGAGCAGTTCGAACTCGAAGACGAAGACGAAGTCTGAGTGGTCGAATTCGCCGGCATTCAACCCCTCGAGCAATGAATCACAAGTAGGCATGACGCGTTTGTAGCTGTCCGTCTCTCCCACCAAACAATCGGTTCTGAATAGCTTCTCTTCGTTATTGAATTCTGCTCAGAATCTATATGGGTGTACTGTCCTTCGAGTGGGTTTTAAGCGAGTAACGGGTGTAGATCTGATATGTACGATTTGACCGCGTTCCAGCGCGATCTGCTCTTTGTGGTTGCTGGATTAGATGAACCGCATGGACTTGGGATCAAAGAAGAACTCGAGGACTATTACGAGAAAGAGGTCCATCACGGCCGTCTGTATCCGAATCTGGATACGGTCGTCGACAAAGGACTCATCGATAAAGGACACCTCGATCGTCGGACAAACATCTATTCCCTCACGCAGCGTGGACAACGTGAACTCGAAGCCCGCCGCGAGTGGGAAGACGAATACGTTAGTGAGGTATTCGACTGAAGCGCAGTCTCTTCTTTAAGTGGTTCTGATCACAAGGTAGAGATATAGCAGGGGGAGACGTTCTTGTCATGTTTCTCAATTCGGTAGCGTGGGTTGTCGCCATTTCTCAAGGTCAGTGATAACCGTACCGACGAGGTCACCGAATTAGTCGAGTAGGTCAACGAGCAGTGAGGCATGAGCAGTATCGCGAACGCAGGAAGTTACTATAGGTGTCATTCGCCGGACTAAAGGTGCTGCTCACGAGTCTGGTAACGAAGAACAAGCACCCATGGAAATTTCTGAAAAGCTACTATGTGTATTTAGCGCTACGGTCGAAGAACAAGACGACTCGTACGTAATTGAAGTCCCAAAACGCGAGTTGAGCGATGGCGATGTACAGTTAGAAGAGATATATCGGACAGCACTCCTTCGGTCTCTCTCGTCGCATTCAGACGACCAGCCAGAGCAAACTCGAGAGTCATCCGAGACCTCACCTCCTGAGCCACCGGTTACAGAAGACGAAATACGGACTGTCGAGATCGAAAACACCGGAGAACAAGGCGATGGGATCGCTCGTGTCGAGCGTGGCTATGTGATTATCGTACCCGAAACGGAACCGGGAGATCATGTGAAAGTCAAAGTTACCGGCGTTCGAGAGAATGTCGCCTTCGCTGAGGTCATTGAGCGAGAGGAGACACAGCGCCCTCAATCCTCATAGACTCTCCTCGAGGATTCAGTACTTGAGAGGTCCTTGGTTTTGCCCCGATACCGAAATATGACCCCGGAATAAGCATATTCACTAATACGGTAGTTTAGACCACTAACAATACCTGGCTCTTTCTATAATTGTACTATAGCAGATCAGTTTGAGTCCTCGCTACTGTTCCCAAGGGCAGCACCTAGCCGATCTGGAGTCTGCTCTCTCTGATTGGTGGGTGCTAGGTTGTCCTACTCTCCGCGTAGTGGAGCAAGTCTGTCTGAACCAGACGTGGTATCTGGTGAATACGAACACATGACACTGGTACGACTGATAACACGCTCATGCTGTTGAAGAAGGAAACCCGAATTGGGTAAAGGGTCACTCTCTCTGCGTGGAAGAGCGGGTTTTGAGTAGCGACACTGGAAGCTACCTCGTAGGAGCGCCGAACCCCTTCTAAGACTAACAGGAATTAACGGCTGAGAGGGTGTCTGAAAGATCGCTGATAGACTGATTTGTCCGAATTCACCGATGAAAAGCCTTCTAAACGGCCTGTAGTCTCATCTACAGGAGCGCGCAGAAGTTGAAACTAGTTTTCTCAATGCATATGGTTTGGCCACTTCCATTCAGAATTCACCCTCTGGAAAATAGATGTAGAGAAACTACGAGCCGACACGGTCATTTCAATCAAATAACAGAGATGTTGATAAAGCCCCGCTGAATACACAGCGCATATTCAACACGCTGTGGAGTGTGGAATCCGGACTTGCAGGCTATTTCGAACCTATGGGCTCTGGTGAATCGCCATAGGGCCGGGCTTCGGCTGTTGAGCGTGTGTTGCAACTGCCTTTGACGAGGACCAATCGAGGTTGTTGGGGAGATAGCTACTACTGATAACGATTACAATAAATTCTGTCTATAATATTCTCTATTTTATATCTCAATCCGGATGCCGTCTAGTGATTCAACAGAGTCGCATAAAGGTTCCTCTTCCGCTTCAATTCAACCATTCTGATGGCTTACCCCGACGCCGTCGGTGGATTCAATAGAACTCTTCTGGACGGATCTTGATGCTTCCTGACTGCCACCAGACGTAGCCTATGACGGCGAATGCAGCTGGAATTAGGAGCGCTGTTTGGAGAAGTCCAGATTGCCCTATGAACCAAGTAGGCCCACCTACAACCAGGGTGAAAACGGATACAGATGGTTCGAGGGTCGTCGGGAAGACGTATGTTGAGACGAAATTAAATCCGGTATGGATGCCGATGGACAGGCCGATTTGACCTGAAAGAAGATAGGCGAACCCAAGCAAGAGTCCGGCACCTAGGAAGTGCAGCCCCTGTAGGAGAGATGGCGCAGGATGGACCATTGCAAAGAGGATCGCCGATGCCCCCCAAGCGGCAGCGATTATTCCTGGTTGGGATAACCACCGGATGTCAAACCCCTCGATGGCATTTGTGAGGATGTACCCCCTAAAGACGAGTTCCTCGACGACTGCGATACTGACAGTGATGGTGATCGCTAAGCCGATCTCACGAAGATAGTTCGTTGTAATGTTGAACTCTGTATCGCTTACTGTGACCCATCCACCAAAGTAGCTCATTAAAACTGTCCCTGTCGGGATTGCACCGCCGATAATGACGCCTACGATTGCATCTGACATCCACCTCCGGTCAATTCTGATACCAAATTCGCGGACTGGGCGTCGGTCGAGATATTTTGCTGCTGCGAGTATTAGTCCAACTGTACTTAGGACTAGCAGCGCCCGCAGTATGGCTGATCGCATCAGTCCTCCTGCAGATAGGGCAACGAGAACTGGAATAGAGATGAAGATGATAGTATATGTTACTAAAAACAGACAAATACGGGGAAACGCTCGTGGACGCTGCTCTCTTTCGTTCCATACGAGCACTCGCACACGGCGAACATGCTCTTGTATATACGAATGCACTCTCGATGTCTCACTAGATGATTTGTGCGCTCGGTACTTATTTTCTACAGGCAGCCGGTGGCATGTCTTTGAGTTCGCCCCTTCTTGGACAGGCCCTATTCATGATCGCCAAAATGATGGGATCAACACCTATGAGAATCCTGCGACTGACCAAACCACGGATCGTCTAATAGCTGTTTCGTCGTCGATAGTG
>NZ_JAAVUO010000082.1:0-3754 GCF_012163165.1 Natronococcus sp. JC468 | reverse complement strand
CATTCCTCTCGAATAGAAGTCTCGATAAGCCGCCGCTGTCGCGTGGTTTCTCGCTTAGCTAAAGACGGATGGGCCAGCAGTTTTTGCGACTGCCTTGTGAGAGGAATACGTATGTCACGCACCACCGCAGTTCGGCGGTGGTTAGTTGACGGCAATCATGTTGTCTATGAGTGTCGAGATTGCGGGATAATGCTTGAACCGACCGACTGGAAGTGTCCTTCCTGTGGGTCGATGGAAATCGCGGAGTACGACGAGTCAATTCTCCAGTGATTGCTCGCTCGTATTCCAGAAGGCCAATGGGCGAGGACTGGCTAACGGAGTGACGCACTTCCTCCCGCGCCTAAAGTCGCGGATATCTGCGCTGTGGTATCTATGACTCACTGTTTAGCTCGGCCAAGTAGGAAGCGAGGGCGTCCCATTCTCCCATCGGATCGCCTCTACCGCTGTTGTGAACTGCTGTAGTCGGTCATCGAGGACGGTGAGTGGATGCGCATCGAGAAACGTCGCGCGATGCCGATCAATAGGCATATCTTCGTAATTGAGTTGGATGTGGCAAGGCCCGAGATCTGGATGATCAGCGTCCTGATGGAAGCCAAGCATCAGGTTCCGCCCTGGTTCGACCCAGTTGATGCGATAATATTCGTGGTCAACGCCGGCGGGGTACCAGAAGCGAATCTCTAGTCGTGCAGTCTCCGCGTTGTAGGAGTTCTTCAGAAACGTGGTCGGATCAACATCCGCGATGACGTACCGCGGTCGTCGTTGAGACGGGCGATACCGCACGTTCTCACACCCAGCCTGCCTCATCAACCGATCGTGAATATCGCGAAGAAGGGTTCGCTGTGTATAGCGGTCGCGGCCGGCAAGAAAGATCATTCTGTGTGAGGAGTGGATTAGCTCGTGGCGCGGTCGGCCACGTCGGTCATCTGTTCGCGAGCGGCTTCAACGTCGGAGTAGAGTTCCAGTGCGTGCTTGATGAGTCGGCGATCCTCCTCGTTCTCGCGCCAGAACGCGATGACGTCGCGGCGTTCGCGGAGCTCGGCACTTCCAAGGTCACCGTCGGCGAGCGACTGTTCAAGATCTTCCCACGTCTCGACATCGTAGGTCGCCTGCCACTCCTCGATTTCCTTGGTGATCGCGGCCAATTCGTTACGAAGCTCCTCGCGCGTATTCTCCTCGATGAGCGTACGGATTTCCTCGAAGAGCAGTTGCGTATAATCCGGCTGATAGAGCGTCGTCTCACCAGCCTCGACGCGGCGCAGCTGTCCCTGCTCAACGAGATCCTGGAGTTCCTCATTGGTCGTACTCCAGGCGGCGTCCGCCTGCTCACTGATCCAGTTGATCGAACGGGGTTCGCGAAGCGTCTCGGCAACGGCCCGAATGCGTTCGCGGGCGCTCATCGACTCGGACCATGACTGAACCCCATTGCGCGGAGACTCGGACATACCGAACACCTCTACCAGCAATGTTCACGCTCTGCTCTCATATATGTTTGCACCCTCTTGTATAGTCAAGAGGCAGTCGTGAGCGTAGGCATCCAGACGTTGAAATGCGATATCGATAGAAACTACGAGCTAACCGATGCACAACCGATATTCTGATCGTAAGGAACTGCCACCGATCGGAGAGGCGTCCCACGTTTCGGACGCGAAATTCAACGGAGCCAGGCGCCTTTATCTCGCTCGTAGCTGATCTCTTACTGCCGTGAGAAGAGCGTACGGAGATCCTCTAGATTGAAGAGTGTCCAATTCTTGCTGAGATCATTTTCGAGTCTATCGACAAAACCGCTCTTTGAGAAGAGCGAAAACTGTTCGTCTCGGTTAGGTGACCCCCATCGAATGTTTTCAGTCTTCGACCGAAGGTCGTCTACGAGTGCGCAGTAGTTGAGACTGCGTACTCCAATGCATATAGATTGGCATCCTCTTCGCTACTTCGTTTCAGCGAACCTTCACTGGAAAAGCCAATACAGAGAGAATACAGATGTACCTTTTTCTCGTCGGGTTCGCTCGCAGGGCTCGCTCACCACTCCTCAAAAATCTACGCTAAAAAGCCACCTCCGCGGGCTTCGCCCGCTTCGGCGGGGAACCGCTCGCTTCGCTCGCGGATGCTGGCCGTGATATCTGCTTCACCTGTATGTAGCGGCTATTACTCTTGAGTACTGTTGCGCTCGTAGACGAACACGCGTTACGTAGAGCTGCGTACCACTCACCGTTGGTCTTATACACTTCTTTTAGGTAGTCGTCGGTATGTTGTTCCCGGAGGAGATTGAGACAGAACGTCTTCGTTTGCGACAGCTCTGTCATGAGACAGTTGATGTCTTTGAATACTATAAATTGTGTTCTCACCACGAGCCAGCAATTGAGGAAGTAACAGAGTACCTCCCGTGGGACCCTCATGAGACTGTGAAGGAAACTGCTGACTACATCTCTAAACTCGAATCCAGGTTGGAAGACAGAACACGGGCAGAGTATGTCATTCGTCCAAAGAAGGGTGAACCAGGGGCTAGCGAAATTGTGGGGTCGGGAGGACTCGTCATCGACTGGGAAACCCAAATCGGGAAACCTGCAATTTGGCTTCGCAAGCAGTTCTGGGGCAACGGATACTCCGGCGAACGAGCGGATGTGATGCTCGAACTGGCCTTCGAGCGTCTCGACCTTGAGCTCGTCGTGGTTCCCGTACAGGACGGCAACGACAGGTCACGAGCGGCGGTGGAGAAGTACATTTCCACGTACGGCGGTCAGTACGACGGCATCATCCGCAACTCGACAGTTCGACCTGACGGGACAATAATTGACCACCACCGGTACACAGTTACACAAAACCAGTATCGAAAGTCAACACTCGAAACGTAGGTCGTCTGTAGAGAGTATTATAGAAGTCTACCCATAGTGTTGATCACAACCACCTCTACGGTGAATCATCTGATAAGTAGGTATGCGAACCTAACGCGCTCACTTCCATCAGATAATAGAGGTACTGAGAGAGTCGTACTGAATACACAGCGCGAATCTCGCACGACGACCGGGAAGGATTGACGTCGTCGTGGCAGTTCGGTAACAGTCGTAACTATTAATCACTATACGCGCGCTGAATGTGTATGCACATTCGTCGCGTCAGAGCTGCGGACGGCCCGATTCGTCGGTACATGGAAGAACTCTGGCTGCCGTACAGGCGGGAATTGGGCGAGGTGGTCGAGTCACAGGGACTCTCTTCGGAGTTCGATATCGAGACAGAAATTGAGTGGCATATCGACCGCTTCGAGACGGCCGACAGCCGTCTCTGGGTTGCACTTGACGACGTCGACGACTCGACAACGCCGCTCGAGGAAATCGATGCGATCTTTGCAGGCTTTATCAGTGTAGATCTAGAGACTGCACCGTCTGCGTTTGACTGGCCCGACAGGCTCGTCATTGGTGATTTCTATGTCAGGGAGTTGTATCGTGGAGCGGGGCTGGCCGATCAACTGGTCGCACGTGCCGTGCAGTCCGCTCGCGAAGACGATATTTCTCAACGTGGGAACTCCGGGACTTCCGGTTACGGGAGACAACTCCAGCAAGCTTACGCGCGTATCCACGGCCTCAAGGCCGTGGCATTGCGCTGTGCCCCCTATAATCCAGTAAATCAGTGGGTGGCCAGCTTTCCAACTTTGTAGCGACTTCAAATAGTTGGTCTATTTCCCATATGGTAGAGTATGACGGTGGTATAATCTCAAACAACGAAGTTCTTCCAGTATTTAGCAACAAGTAATATTCAGCCG
>NZ_JAAVUO010000081.1:0-5221 GCF_012163165.1 Natronococcus sp. JC468 | reverse complement strand
TATGAGTGGTGGGCGGCGAATCGGTGTTTCCAGAGGGTCTCCCACTCCAGTACTTGCCGAAACGCAGGCGAGCTTATCTTCCGTGTTCGGGATGGGTACGGGAGGCTCCTCGCCGCTGTGGCCGCCTGAACGCCGATCGACGGAATCGAACCGCCGTCAAACTCCAGTATCGGTCGGAAAGACCAGTGTGTTCGTGTAGTCCAGTGTGCGTCCGGACCCGTTTCCGGGCACTGTGATCCGAATGCGTTGATGAATGTGTGGCTCGATCAGTTAGTGCTCGCGGGCTCAACGCCTCGTTGCCTTGGCGCGTACACCCCGAGTCTATCGACCTCGTCTTCTACGAGTGATCTCGGTGGTTCCTCTTTTCCAGGTGGGTTTCGAGCTTAGATGCGTTCAGCTCTTACCCCGTGGTGCGTGGCTGCCCGGCACGTGCTCTTTCGAACAGCCGGTACACCAGTGGCACCCATTCGTAGTTCCTCTCGTACTATACGAACGTTCCCGTCAGGAACCATAACACCCCCAATAGATAGCAGCCGACCTGTCTCACGACGGTCTAAACCCAGCTCACGACCTCCTTTAATAGGCGAACAACCTCACCCTTGCCCGCTTCTGCACGGGCAGGATGGAGGGAACCGACATCGAGGTAGCAAGCCACTCGGTCGATATGTGCTCTTGCGAGTGACGACTCTGTTATCCCTAAGGTAGCTTTTCTGTCAGCAATCTCCCGCATCAAGCAGGATGATTGGTTCGCTAGACCACGCTTTCGCGTCAGCGTCCGTCGTTGTGCCGGACACTGTCAGGCTTCCGTTTGCTCTTGCGCTCTTTCCCGCGTCTCCGACGCGGGTGAGGAAACCTTGGGGCGCGCTCGATATCTTTTCAAGCGCGTACCGCCCCAGTCAAACTGCCCGGCTACCAGTGTCCTCCGCCAGGAGTGAGAGTCGCAGTCACCATCGGGTAGTATTTCAATGCTGGCTCGGTGGCCCGCTAGCGCGGGTACCTGTGTAACGCCTCCTACCTATGCTGCACAATGGCGACCACGTCTCAGTGACAGCCTGCAGTAAAGCTCTATAGGGTCTTCGCTTCCCCTTGGGGGTCTCCAGACTCCGCACTGGAACGTACAGTTCACCGGGCCCAACGTTGGGACAGTGGCGCTCTCGTTGATCCATTCATGCAAGCCGCTACTGAAGCGGCAAGGTACTACGCTACCTTAAGAGGGTCATAGTTACCCCCGCCGTTAACGGGTCCTTCGTCCCCTTGTAAGGGGTGTTCAGATACCCGCACTGGGCAGGATTCAGTGACCGTACGAGTCCTTGCGGATTTGCGGTCACCTATGTTGTTACTAGACAGTCGGAGCGCCCGAGTCACTGCGACCTGCCCCGTTGCGGGGCAGGCATCCCTTCTTCCGAAGGTACGGGACTAACTTGCCGAATTCCCTAACGTCGGTTACTCCCGACGGGCCTTGGCTTTCGCTGCCATGAGTACCTGTGTCGGATCTCGGTACGGACAGTGTGATCGCTTTTTCACGGGCTCTGGGTTGACCGCTCTTGCGCTATCCAGCCATTCGATCGCTTCGTGCCATTACGGCTTCCACGATCTTCGACTGTTCGACCGGGCGAAGGCCCGGCAGCGGCGGCCCCAAAGCGTCAGCTTTGAGTTCACACTGGTACAGGAATATTAACCTGTTTCCCTGTTGTCTGCTTCGAGTTACGGGCAGACTTAGGACCGACTAACCCTCAGCTGATCAGCATTGCTGAGGAACCCTTACTCGTTCGGCCGTCGGGGGTTCAACCCGACTAACGCTGCTACTATGACCAGGATTGTCGTTACTGAACGGTCCACACGAACTCTCGTCCGTGCTTCCACCCGAACAGAACGCCGACCTACGCAATCACTCCGTGAAGAGTGTGGCCAGGTCTCGGTGGTGAATTTGAGCCCCGATCATTTTGGGCGCCTCAAACCTCGGCCGGTAAGCTGTTACGCTTTTCTTAGAGGGTAGCTGCTTCTAAGCTCACCTCCCGGCTGTCTAGGGCTTGAGACCACCTTCGATCGCACTTAATTCACACTTGGGGACCTTAACCCGGCGCTGGGTTGTCTCCCTTACGGTACACAGGCTTACCCCGCGCACCGATCTCCCCGCGTCGACGGCGTTCGTAAGTTTGGAGTTGGACAGGGGGGCGCACTCCTCTCGGAGTGCGGTCCCCCAATCCGTCGCTCTACCTCACGAACTACCTCGGCGGAGGTGATGCTTCGACATCTTTCGGTCGGAACCAGCTGTCTCCGGATTCGATGGGCCTTTCACCCCTAGACATAGGTCACGCGAGGGTATTGTAGGACACCAACGCTAACAGGCCTCCACGTGCCTTTCGGCACGCTTCGCCTTGCCCATGTCTAGATCATCCGGTTTCGGGTCGTGCCCGTTTGACTCCCCGCGCTTGAACACGGCGGCCCTCACGCAAAGCGCTGCGGCCCTGTCGGTTTCCCTACGCCTTCCCTGATGATCAGGTTAGACTCGTCAAACAGGCACACTCCCTGGTTCGTTTTTCAAAACGCACGACGGAACTTCGGCTTCCCCCGCTTCTTACTACGGGTTCGCACCCGGTTCATTGTGCGGGGGACCTTCTAAGCCCCGTCGCTCGATCGCCAACTGATTTCACGCCCTATTGCACCTCCCTTCTCGGGGTGCTTTTCAGCGTTCGCTCACGCTACTTGTTCGCTATCGGTCTTGAGGAGTGTTTAGTCTTCGCGGTCGATGCCCGCGACATTCACGAGGGATATCCAACCCCCGATACTCTGGAGCTGACTCGTTCCTTACTGATCGACAGTACGGGACTGTCACCCTGTTTCGTGCTCCGTTCCAGGAGACTTCGTGTCGAGGTTCGGGAAGTGATCGTCAGTCCGAACACCACATTGCCCGTAAGGGCTTCGGTTTGGACTGGGATCGCGTTCCTTCGCCAGTACTAACGACATCACGTTGCGTTTTCTTTTCCTGCCGGTACTAAGATGTTTCAATTCCCGGCGTTCCCCATTGCGCGAAGCAATTGCGAGGGGATTCCCATTCGGAGATCCCAAGTTCTTACCCTCCGTGCGGGTCCCTTGGGCTTATCGCAGCTTGGCACGTCCGTCTTCAGCTCTCAAGCCGAGCGATCCACCAGCTGGCACAGTAGCCACGTTCGTCGGATCAGGGTTGCAAAAGCAACCTTGTAGTGACCCGGGAACGGGTCCAGTGGACGCCTGGACTACACGTACACACGGTCTCATTTGCACGCCGGTAGACGGCCGGCCTGCATTGACCCTTCCCAGCCACACTTGCGCGGGCTGGTGCATCGGTTCGGTCGGATTCAATCCTCGGAATCGCTCCCACTTAAGGGGAACGATCCGGAGATCTCCTCCGAGTCATGGACCCACAGGGATTCGAACCCTGGGCATCCTCCTTGCAAAGGAGGCACTCTCCCACTGAGCTATGGGCCCACTCTCCGCGAGCCGATTTCGGCTCCGGAGAGCGTCGTATTGGTGTGAGCCTCGGTAGTTCTAGGGTGCCCGGTCGGCCCGTAATGGGCGTCAACCGAACGTGGACCGCGTGTGGGTCAGGCGCGACGGCCTGATCCCGGTCTGTGGAGGTGATCCAGCCGCAGATTCCCCTACGGCTACCTTGTTACGACTTAAGCCCCCTTGCGAAGCCCAGATTCGACCCCCGTGCGGGGGCCTCATCCGGACCTCACTCGGGTGCTTTGACGGGCGGTGTGTGCAAGGAGCAGGGACGTATTCACCGCCGTCTTCTGAACGGCGATTACTACCGAATCCAGCTTCATGCGGACGAGTTTCAGTCCGCAATCCGAACTACGATCGAGTTTCGGAGATTAGCGCCCCCTCTCGGGGTTGCATCCCACTGTCTCGACCATTGTAGCCCGCGTGTTGCCCAGCACATTCGGGGCATACTGACCTACCGTTGCCCGTTCCTTCCTCCAGTTTGGCACTGGCAGTCCTCCTAATGTACCCAACCACCGCAAGGGTGTTGCTGGCAATTAGGAGTGCGGGTCTCGCTCGTTGCCTGACTTAACAGGACGCCTCACGGTACGAGCTGACGGCGGCCATGCACCTCCTCTCAGTAGGTCTGGTAAGCTCATCACACTGACCGTCACTCCTACTGTCGATGCTGGTGAGATGTCCGGCGTTGAGTCCAATTAAACCGCAGGCTCCTCCGGTTGTAGTGCTCCCCCGCCAATTCCTTTAAGTTTCATCCTTGCGGACGTACTTCCCAGGCGGTCTGCTTCACGGCTTCCCTACGGCACACCACAGGCTCGTAGCCTGTGGCGCACCTAGCAGACATCGTTTACAGCTCGGACTACCCGGGTATCTAATCCGGTTCGTGACCCGAGCTTTCGTCCCTCACCGTCGGATCCGTCTTTCCAGAGCGCTTTCGCCACCGGTGGTCCGTCCAGGATTACGGGATTTCACTCCTACCCCGGACGTACCCTCTGGATCTTCCGGTCCCAAGCCAGGCAGTTTCCACCGGACGCCTCCCCGTTAGGCGGGGAGATTTCCCGATAGACTTGCCTGGCCAGCTACGGACGCTTTAGGCCCAATAACAGCGGCCATCACTCGTGCTGCCGGTATTACCGCGGCGGCTGGCACCGGTCTTGCCCAGCACTTGTTCCTGAACCACCTTACGGTTCAGAAAAGCGAGGGCGCTATGCCCTCGCACTTGGAGTCCCCTTATCGCACTGGCGTGCAGTGTAAAGGTTTCGCGCCTGCTGCGCCCCGTAGGGCCCGGTATCTTGTCTCAGATACCGTCTCCGGGCTCTTGCTCTCACAACCCGTACCGATTACTGGCACGGTGGGCCGTTACCCCACCGTCTACCTAATCGGCCGCAGCCACATCCTGTCGCGCCGGAGCGTTTCGAACTCTCTGCAGTTCCAGCCTGAGAGTCGTATGCGGGATTAGCCTCAGTTTCCCGAGGTTGAACCGCTCGACAGGGTAGTTTGGCCACGTGTTACTGAGCTATCTGCTACGAGTCTAAACTCGTACAACTAGCATGGCTAAATCGGACTCCAATAGCAATGGCCTCCGGCAGGATCAACCGGAGTGCTGTTCCCCCGAGATGGGGGAGGTTGGCGGAGTATGAATCGAATCGAATCACACTCACTTGAATGGGTCCACGTTCGGATCGACCACGATCGCGGACCGATCGGGCGTCACCGAACTACCAAGGCTCACATCAGA
>NZ_JAAVUO010000080.1:0-5444 GCF_012163165.1 Natronococcus sp. JC468 | reverse complement strand
TCTAAGATACCGTCATCGATTAAGTTCCGAAGCATCCCGCCGAAGGCTGGCTGGGTGTGAGACATATCCGCCATACGTCGGCGGGATGCACTGACTTTTCCGTAGCTTTGCGTAAGAGCGGTATTGATTAACCAACGTCGGGATTTTTCTTAGCCTTGTTGGTTAACTTACCAGCTGTCGAGAATATTCGACGGGTTCTGATCCAAAACAGATGCAGGTCTACTGCAAAATACGCCCCCAAATCACAGAGAAACGTCGATATGTAGCATATTGCTGGCTAACCACTAAATATCTACCTCCGGATCAACTGTCTACACCTATGGGAACGAGCCAACACGCTACGGAACAATCTCCGCCCGAGCAAGCAATCCTCTCTGTGAGGAATATCGGTGGCATCGACGAAACAGAGGTGTCGTTCGAACAGGGAGTTACCGTTCTTTCCGGTCGTAACGCAACAAATCGGACATCGCTGCTTCAGGGAATCATGGCGGCACTCGGCAGCGATCAAGCGAGCCTTAAAGCGGATAGCAAAGAAGGACAAGCTGTTCTCGAGTTCGGTGAAGAAACCTACCAGCAGACGCTTCACCGACGGAACGGCACGATCGTTACTGAGGGCGATCCGTATCTCGATGATTCGGAGGTCGCGGATCTCTTTGCGTTCCTGCTCGAGTCAAACGAAGCTCGCCAGGCCGTTGCTCGCGGTGACGACCTACGCGATCTGATCATGCGACCGGTCGATACCGATGCGATCAAAGCTGAAATCCAACAACTCGAGCAGCGGAAAACCCAGATCGACAATGAACTCGACGAACTCGATAACCTCGAGAATCAGCTCCCCGATCTCGAGGCCAAGCGAACGCGATTAATCAACGAGATCGACGAGCTCCGTGACGAACTCGAAACTGCCGAAGAAGAGCTCGAGGCCGCGAATACTGACGTCGAAACCCGGCGTGAGGAACAATCCGAATTCGAGGAGAAACTCGATGAACTTCGGGATACGCGTTCAGAACTCGAACGAGTTCGCAACCGGATCGAGACCGAACGCGAGAGTATCGAGGCACTCGAAGACGAGCACGACGACGTCGAAGCCAACCTCGAAGAGCTGCAGGCAGGGGGAGAAGCGAATCTCGGTCGTCTCGAAGCTGAAATCGATACCCTCCAAGCCGAGAAGGACGAACTCAACGAGGAAATTTCGCAGCTTCAACGGACGATTCAGTTCAACGAACAGCTGCTAGAGGATCCTGGAGAATTCCTTGGTGGCGAGGCGGACGACAATAACGGTCCAGTCACCGACCAGCTCCTCTCCGATGCCGATTCGGAGACCGTCACGTGTTGGACGTGTGGCTCGTCAGTCGCCACCGACCAGATCGAATCCACGATCGAACAGCTCCAGGCTGTATACGAGGATCGACTCAGCGAGCGTTCTGAGATTAACGACGAACTCGAGGAGAAACGAGCGACGCGCAACGAAATCGAAGAGAATCGCTCCGAGTATCAACGAGCCAATCGCCGTCTCGAGTCGATTGACGAGGAAATCGAGCGCCGACGTGACCGCATCGCGGATCTTACGGACGATCGGGAAGCCTTCACAGAGGAAATCACTGAACTCGAAAGCGAGATTGACGATCCCGAAACCGATGACTCCGGGGATATTCTCGAGCAACACCGCGAAGTCAACCAGCTCGAGTTCGAGATCGAACGAAAGGAAAGCAAGCGCGATGATGTCGAAGACAAAATCGCATCAATCGAGGAACGGCTCGATGACCGCGAAGGGCTTCAAGATCGGCGTGAGAAGACAACCGAAGAGTTAGCCGATCTTCGAACCCGTATCGATCAAATCGAAGACAGTGCGGTCGAAGAGTTCAACGAGCACATGGAGAGTCTGTTGGAGATTCTCGAGTACAGTAATCTCGAGCGGATCTGGATCGATCAGACAACACGCGACGTTCGTGAGGGTCGACGCAAGGTGACGAAATCGTCGTTCGATCTGAAGATCGTTCGTAGTACTGAGGAGGGAGCAGCCTACGAAGACTCGATCAACCATCTTAGCGAGAGCGAACGCGAGGTTACGGGACTCGTCTTTGCGCTTGCAGGATATCTTGTTCACGACGTCTACGAGACGGTTCCGTTCATGCTGCTCGATTCGCTCGAGGCGATTGATTCTGAGCGTATCGCAACCGTTGTGGAGTACTTCGAGTCGTACGCGCCGTATCTTACCGTTGCGCTACTCGAGGAGGACGCACAAGCACTCGAGGAAGAGCACGCGACAGTAACTGAAATTTAATTATCCCCTATTGTTCTCTGTCTTCTATCCGAGTGTTCTCTCAGACGATGCTAGAACGCTCTCGGGCGCCAATCAGCTCTGCCGATTCATACGTGTGAACCGGAGTTGCTGAGTCCCGTTTCACACGAGTGAATAGGGCTTAAGAGGATTGGTGACGTATCCTGAGACATGAGCAATGAACGTGACGATCGCGGGAAATTTGTGACACAGGTCACGCTCGAGGACATCCTCGGAATTCTCCGGCGGACCAGTGAGCCCATGACTGCGACAGAACTCAGTACGGAGTTGGGTATCTCGAACAGAGCGATCCTCAACAAACTCAATACGCTCCATGAGCGTGGGGATGTCCGCCGAAAAAAGGTAGGTGGTCGGTCCGTAGTATGGTGGCTTCCAGATGAGCCTACCGAAAAGCAGGAAATCAATCCCGATGATCCATTTTGGGACGCCGAGCCCGTAGCCGCAGGCGGGCCAACAGATGTTTCGTCGAATGTGGACGAGTATCTCTATGGTGAACCAGAGAGCGACGAATGAGTAGCCCTGATGCGACAGCCCTGTTCATCGATACTGGTGCGTTTTATGCTCGATTCAAGCCTGATGACGAAAACCACGAACAAGCCGTTGAGTTGTTCGATGGAATACGGTCGGGAAAATACACGTACCGGCCACTCTATACCAGTCGCTATGTTCTCTCGGAGCTTGCTACCCTCTTGCTCCGATGGGTTGGTCACGGTGACGCCGTTCATGCACTGAGCGCTATTCGGGAGTCAGAGAGTTTTACTGTTCTACCAGTTGATGCTGGTGCCTTCGATCGAACCTGCAAAGAATTCGCTCGCTATGATGACCAACAGATTTCGTTTGTTGATCACTCGAGCGCCGTTCTCGCTGATGAGTACGACATAGAACACCTCTTTGCGTTTGATTCTGATTTCCGAACGCTCGGTTTTACAATTGTTCCCGGAGACACCCCTGAGATCCACGAGTAAACTAGCGGAGAGAGGATCTATCCTGGCTCTACGTTATGTGTCTATCAAGCAGATAGATTTCTCGAAACAACGTCCAGGCACACCATTTTACAAGTAATTTCGTCGATAGTGACAGATAAGCAGGTCCAATCATAATTGGATTCGTAACGGGCCGCTGTATGGCTGTTTGAGACGATTTCAGGGAGTCGCGAAGCCACGCTCGAGTCCGGCCTTCAATTTACGAATTGCTGTGCAAAAAAGGACCGAAAACAAGGACTATTTTCACATCGATGACGGGGGGGAGGGGAAGTGAGACCCTGAGTTTACACTTCGACGTCGGGGTGTCAGACGCATGGCTTACACCTCGATAACGGGGGGTGACAGAACGACATTGTAAAGCAGGTACTCGGTTTCGGCAATTTCCATCTTTACACATCGATAACGGGGGGCCTCTCTCCGATATACTTCGGAGGTGGTTCAGTCGTAGAAAGCAGAGAACTGAGTTGTACAAGCGATATACTCCCTGTACGCCCCGGATAAACATCGACGGGGGTTATCTTTTTGATGCTCCAGCGTACAGGGACCGTATGCCCAATAGTGATCAGAATGAAATAAACCAATCTACTCTTAGTGAAGATACTCACTCTGAAGCCAACGCAGATCAAATAGAAGCCGCTCGGAAGAACACTGTCGCAGATACGGTCCAAAATCAGAATGAGGTGTCTAATGAAGACAGCTCTCAACAGTCGATTCGGGATATGCTCGATGACGATGAAGAGGCATCAGTTTTCGTCAATCGGGATCTCGTCGAGCCAGACACCATCATTGACGAGGAGCGAATAGTTGGTCGTGACGATCAGCTCAAGTCCGTTGTCTCATTTCTGAAGCCGACCCTGCAGGGAAATCGCCCCCCGAATATGTTGTTATATGGTCCTGCTGGAACAGGAAAATCACTCATCATCGGGGCTGTTACACAACAGATCATCGAACTCTGCCAATCGAAAGGCGAGCGCTTCGGTGTGATTAATATCAACTGTCAGCCAATCAATACCCTCGATCAAGCAGTTTACGAACTCGTTCAGACTGTTGCGAAAGACGTCAATGCGGAAATCGGGGTTCCAGAAACGGGTGTCTCAACGAAGCGCAAGTACCGACGTCTATATAAACTCATCAACGAACATTATGATTCGGTCATTTTTATTCTCGATGAAATCGATCTGCTGGTTGGTCGACGGGCAAACGACGAGCCCGCTTACTCAAAACTACTCTACCAGTTGTCACGAGCAAGTAACACGAATGAGATTGAAGGCCGTGTGTCGGTTGCAGCGCTGACGAACGACCCAAAGTTCATGGAGGATATCGACGGCCGTGCCGAGAGCTCATTTAATCCTCGGGACGTCTACTTTCCAGATTACGATGCCACGCAGTTGCGCGAAATTCTCGAGAATCGTCGTGATGCATTTCGGCAAGATGCACTCACGAGTGATGTGATCCCGCTTGTGGCGGCATTTGCAGCACAGAGCCACGGAGACGCTCGGAAAGCTATTGATCTGTTCCGTGGTGCCGGCGATCTCGCAGATGAATGGGGTGACGAAAAAGTTACCGAGAGACACGTACGTGAGTCCCAGGAAGAAATCGATAAAGATCGTTCATTGAAGCTTGTAGAGGGGTTGACGACTCAGAAGAAGATCTCACTGTACGCGACTGCTGCAGTCGCCTGTCACTCGAATCGGTCACGAAGTTCTGTACCAAGTCCAGTCGGATTCAATGTTTATCGGTGGATCACTGATGAGCTGGATGCTGACCAAATGACACGCGAGACCTACGTAAAGTACGTGAAAGAGCTCTCTACGTATGGACTTATTTCGAGCTCACGAAAAAGTCGAGGACGGGGTGGCGGAATGTATATGGAGTTTACTTTCACGGGAGATCCTGAAGCGATGATGAAGAGAATTGTTGACAACACTCGATTAGAGCCAATAGCCAATCAAGAAGTACTCCTACAGACCGTTGTCAACTCCCAGCTGAGGGAATTTCATAACCAATGAATTTGTATCAGTCAGGCAGGCCGTTCCCGAACACACCCCCCGTGTTCGATGTGTAAGTACTCGCGTTCTTCATTCTGCCGTGTTGACTCGATGGAAACGCTGCTACTCCATGAGGGCGTAAACCAAGCATGGGGCGCAAGAGACCGACCG
>NZ_JAAVUO010000008.1:0-125550 GCF_012163165.1 Natronococcus sp. JC468 | reverse complement strand
CGAAGCGCCCGTGAGCAGAGAGTGGTGAGCGAGCCCTGCGAGCGAACCCGACGAGAAAAAGGTACGTCTGCACTCTCTACGTAACACGTGAAGAAAGTATTCAAGGTCTCGCATTCGAACAGGGAGACAATGAGCGAGTCGCGTCCGCGGGTGGTCGGTCGGTGAGCGACCAGCGGGAGGTCCTCGTCGGCGAGACCGCCGACGGCACGGAGCTGACGCTGCCGGTGATCGAGCTGCTGACGGGTCGCGGATTCGCGACCGGGAAGAGCGGTTCGGGGAAGTCGAACACAGCGTCGGTGATCGCCGAGGAGCTGCTCGAGGCGGGCTTTCCCCTGCTGATCGTCGACACCGACGGCGAGTACTACGGGCTGAAAGAGGAATACGAGATGCTCCACGCCGGCGCCGACGAGGAGTGCGACGTCCAGATCGGTCCCGAACACGCCGAGCAGATGGCCACGCTGGCCTTAGAGGAAAACGTCCCGATCATCCTGGACGTCTCGGGCTACCTCGAGGAGGACGCGGCCGACGAGCTGTTGCGGGAGGTCGCCCGCCAGCTGTTCGTCAAGGAGAAGAAACTCAAGAAACCCTTCCTGCTGGTCGTCGAGGAGGTCCACGAGTACATCCCCGAGGGCGGGGGCGTCGGCGAGACGGGGAACCTGCTGATCAAGATCGGCAAGCGCGGGCGCAAGCACGGGCTCGGCATTCTGGGGATCAGCCAGCGCCCTGCGGACGTCAAGAAGGACTTCATCACGCAGGCCAACTGGCTGGTCTGGCACCGCCTGACCTGGGACAACGACACGAAGGTCGTCGGGCGGATCATCGACACCGAGTACGCACAACGGGTGTCCGACCTCGACGACGGCCAGGCGTTCGTCCAGACCGACTGGACCGAGACCGACGTCCGGAAGGTCCAGTTCCGGCGCAAGCGGACCTTCGACGCCGGCGCGACCCCCGGTCTCGAGGAGTTCGAACGGCCCGATCTCAAGTCCGTCTCCGATACGCTCGTCGGAGATCTTCAGGAGATCTCCGAGCGCGAACGGCGGGAAGCAGACCGGATCGACGAACTCGAGGCCGAACTCGAGAAACGCGAGCAGCGAATCGCGACCCTCGAGGACGAACTCGAGTCCGCGCGGGACATCTCGACGGCGGCCCAGCAGCTGGCCGACGCCGTCGCCGGGGTCGGGACGGCCCAGACCCAGCTGCCCGGAAACGACGAGGAGCGCCGCCGGCTCCACCAGGAGGTCGTCGATCTCGAGGCCGACCTCGAGGACCGCGAGGAGCGCATCGAGGAGCTGACCGAACGGGTCGCCGACAGGACCGACGAGCGGGATCGGCTGCGCGAGGAAGTCCGGCGGCTCCGCGAGCGCGTCGCCGAACTCGAGGACGCCGAGGGTCGGGAGTTCAGCTACGCCGAGGACGACGAGCCCGACTCGATCCCTGGAGACCGGGGGCTCGACGCGGGCGGGCTCCTCGAGGACGGCCCGGTCGCCGACTCCCTCGAGCGCGCCTGCGACGGCTCGCTGTGCTCGCTCGAGACCGGCGAGCGGGTCCTCGAGACGCTGGCTCGCGAGGGGCCGCTCGCGACCGAGACGCTGGCGACGCGGGTCGATCGCTCGACCATCGCCGTCCAGAGTCTCGTCTCGGAGCTCCGAACGCGGTCCGTGCTCGAGCGTACCGCGGACGGCGCCTACGGGCTCGCGGAGGGCGTTCGACCGACGGCGCCGGAGCCGTCCGACCGGAGCTGAACGGAGCTATCGGGCCTCGAGCCCGCCAGCTTCGGGCCGTCGGCGGATCGGGACGACGACGACTTCCTCGGCCAGCCGTCTCGCGGTCGCGTAGGCCGGGTCGGCGCG
Organism: Natronococcus sp. JC468; assembly: GCF_012163165.1. Taxonomy (NCBI): domain Archaea; kingdom Methanobacteriati; phylum Methanobacteriota; class Halobacteria; order Halobacteriales; family Natrialbaceae; genus Natronococcus; species Natronococcus sp. JC468. The sequence goes on along the minus strand of NZ_JAAVUO010000008.1, from coordinate 123,697 downwards.
AACGGGGCCGGCGAGTCGCGGCCAGGTGTGCGCGCCGGCGACCCCCGCAGCCTCGAGGTCGTCGAGCAACCGCTCCGGCGCCGAGGTTCGGACGGGGACCGCCTGGGGACAGATCCCCGCCGAAAGCTCCGGCCGAAGGAGCTGGAGCCCGTCACGCGCCGAGAGGTATCGGAGCCATTCGCGGTAGCGGGTCCGCCGCTCGGTCCGGATCGCGTCCGGGTCGGCCGCCTCGAGGAGCCGGACGGAGAGTTTCGACATCGGACGCTTGCCGGCCTCGTAGCGGGCGGACGCGCTGGGCGGGGCGGAGCCGTCGCGTCGGCTCGCCAGCAGCGTCTCGGCCGAGCGACGCAACCGGGTGTTCGACTCGAGCGCGCCGGTCGCAACCGCCTTCGCGAGGAACAGCCAGTCGGAGCCGTCGAAGCGCTCGCGGACGCCGGCGATCGCGGACGGCTCGAACCGCTCGCGGACCGCGTCACCGCTGCAGTACAGCAGGGCGCCGTCCGGAACCGCGAGCAGCTTCCGCAGGCTCGTGATCCCGAGGTCGCCTCGCGTCCCGAGCAGCGTCCCGTCGGCGACGCTGAGCGGGGCGTGGGCGTTGTCTTCGACGTGGTAGCAGTCGCGGTCCGCGAGCAGCGAGGCGAATCCCGCGAGGCGCGGCTGGGGGAAGCCGAAGTAGTCGACCGAGACGGCGGCGACCGTCCCGTCGTCGAGGCGGCGCTCGAGGTCGGCCAGGTCGGGTCCGAGGTCGGGCCGGACCCGGTAGTACCGCGGCTCGAGGCCGAGCTCGTACAGCGGTTCGGCGACGCCGTCGGGGAGGTAGGCCGGAAGGAGGACCGACCCGGTGCCGTCGGCGATCGCCGCGAGCCCGTCCCGAAGGGCGGCCTTCCCGGACCCGTAGCGGGTGAGGTGGGCATGGCGGCGCTCGAGGGCGGAGAGGACGCCGTCCGACCCCGGGGACGTAAGCGCCCGAACGAGCAGCGACGGTCCCACGGTTCACTCCCCGCTGGCGGACCGGTCGACGGTCGGCGTCGGCGGAACGATCATGCTGAATCGAGTACCGGAGCGACGGGAATAACCGTATCGGCGGTACGGCGGCGCTTCGGGCTGCAAGTGCCGCTTACAGTCGACCAGCGACGGGACGATGACGCCGCGAAGGTGACGGCAGCGACCGCCTACAGCTCGCCCAGCGGTTGCATAACAAAGCCCGGACGGGCACAGCAGTCGCCCATGGATGGTTCGAACGACGGAGACGGTCTCCGACTACTCGTCATCGGGCTCGACGCCGGCTGTCGGCCGATCCTCGAGCCGCTGTTCGAGGCGGGGGTGACGCCGACGCTGCGTGGGCTGTTCGAGGCGGGCACGAACGGCCCCCTCGAGTCCCAGATCCCGCCCTGGACGGCCAGCGCCTGGCCGTCGCTGTACACCGGGAAAAACCCCGGCAAGCACGGGGTTTTCGACTTCCTTTCCTTCGAGGGTTACGACTGGACCGTCGTCAACGCGACCCACGTCCGCGAACGACCCGTCTGGGAGCTGTTGAGCGATCACGGGCTCTCGAGCGTCGTCGTCAACCTCCCCGTCACCCACCCCGCCCGGGAGTTCGACGGGGCCTTGATCCCGGGGATGACCGCGCCCGAAGAGCCCGACTGCCACCCCGAAGGGATCCTCGAGGACGTCGAGAAGGCCTGCGGGGAGTACCGGATCTACCCCCAGAACGGGGCCGAGCCCGCGGCGTCGATCGCGGCCTACGAGCGAGTGATCGAGCTGCGAGGGCAGGCGTTTCGGTACCTCTGTCGGCGCTTCGAGCCCGACTTCGGCTTCCTGCAGTTCCAGCAGACCGACTCGGTCTTCCACGAGCGAAACGGGGAAAAGCGCGCGGTCGAGGCCGTCTACCGCGAGGTCGACCGACAGATCGAGGCGACGATCGAGCGCCACGACCCCGAGAACGTCCTGGTCGTCAGCGACCACGGGATGGGGCGGGTCTCGGGTCACGAGTTCCGGCTCAACGAGCACCTCCGGGAGGAGGGGTTGCTCGCGGCACGTCGGGGCGGCGAGGGGATGCCCGACTGGTCGCGAGCCTGGGAGAACGACCTGCTCGCCGGCGAGGACGCCGCCGACCACGAGGCCGGCCCGATCGAGCGGGCGCTGAACGCCGCCGCGACGGTCGGGCTGACGACCCAGCGGGTCGCCGCCGCGCTGGATCTGGTCGGGCTCGCGGAGCCGATCGGCAGCCGCGTCCCCAACGACCTGCTCCGGGCGGCCAGCACCCAGGTCGACTTTCCGGCGTCGCGGGCCTACGTTCGCTCGAAGAGCGAGCTCGGAGTTCGGATCAACCTCGAGGGCCGCGAGCCGAACGGTCGAGTGCCGCCCGCGGAGTACGAGTCGGTCCGGACCGAACTCATCGAGGACCTGTCGGCAGTGCGAACCCCCGACGGGGAGCCGATGTTCGAGACCGTCGCACCCCGGGAACGGTACTTCAGCGGTCCGCACCTCGATAACGGGCCGGATATCGTCACCGTTCCCGCGGGGTTCGACAACGCGATCGTCGGCGACCTTGACCGTCCCCGGTTCGGCGAGCCCATGGAGCCCTGGAACCACAAGCGAACCGGGGTCGTCGCCGCCGCGGGGCCGGCGTTCGACGAGTCGGCCGCCCTCGAGGGAGCGACGATCTTCGATATCGCGCCGACGATCTGCTCGCTGTTCGACGTGCCGATCGACGCCGACATGGACGGCACCGCCCTGCCGATCGTCGAGGAAAGCGCCGTCGCCGACTACCCCGACTACGAGCCGACGGCGGTCGCGGCCACCGACGACGGCGCCGTCGAGGAACGCCTCTCGGATCTCGGGTACCTATGAGTATCGACGTTACCGTCCTCGATCCGATCGCGGACGCCGACGAGTGGAACCGATACGTCGAACGTTCCGACGGGACGAACCCCTTCAGCCGGGCCGAGGCGGTCCGGCTGCAGGCCGCGGACACTGACACGACCCCCCACCTGCTGGCCGGATTCAAGGGCCAGGAGGCCGTCGGCATCTTCCCGGTCTTCGAGTACGCGAAGGGGCCGATCACGGGCGCGTTCTCGCCCGCGCCGCGGGCGTGGTCGTGTTACCTCGGGCCGTCGGCGCTGAACGTCGATAAACTCAAACAGCGCAAGGCCGACAGGCGAATCCAGCGCTTTCTCGAGGGCTGTTTCGAGTGGATCGACCGCGAGATTGCCCCGCAGTACTCCAAGTTCGTCGTCGCCGAGTTCGAGGACGTCCGCCCGTTCGTCTGGAACGAGTACGACGTCGAGCCGGGGTACACCTACGTCGTCGACCTCGAGGGCAGCGAGGACGACCTGCTCGATCGCTTCAGTAGCGACGCCCGGAACAACGTTCGCAACGCCGACCCCGACGCCTACGTCGTCGAGGAGGGCGACAACGACGACGTCGAGCGGATCGTCGACCAGGTCGCCGCCCGCTACGAGAGCCAGGGCCGATCGTTCCAGCTGAACCCCGAGTTCGCCCGGGCGGTCCACCGCGAACTTCCCGACGGCGCGATCCGCCCCTACGTCTGTCGGGTCGACGGGGAGTTCGTCGGGGGCATCCTGGTCGTCGAGTCGCAAACGACCCGGTACCGCTGGCAGGGCGGGGTGAAACCCGATACCGACGTCGACCTCCCGATCAACGACCTGCTCGACTGGCACGTGATGCGCGACGGGCTGGAGACGGGACTGGATCGCTACGATCTCGTCGGGGCCGGCGTCCCGAGCATCAACCGCTACAAGGCGAAGTTCAACCCGCGACTCGAGACCAACTACACGATCACGGCGGGCTCGTTCGGGCTCGACCTGCTGATCGATCGCTACCGGAAACTCCGGTAGGGAGTCCGAACCGCCGTTTCGCTTCCGAAACGGCTAGTCCGAAATCCAGTACGTCGACCGCCTGGCGTCGGCGAGGCAGGCCCGGCTGTCAACGACGTCGCGGTCCGCGAGCGTCCCCAGCGCGTGTCTGACGGTTCGGGGACAGAGCCGCGACTCGGCAGCGATCTCCGCCTGGGTCATCGCGCCCTCGTACTCGAGCACCTTGTAGACGAGCTTCGAGCTGGGCGGCAGCTCCGAGACGACGGCCTCGACACCGTCGGACTCGAGTCCGCTCATCGGCGGTCGCGTCCGTCGACGGTCGTCTCGGAGCGTCCGATGCGAGTCCGTTTCCGATCGGCTGAGCGTGATCCCATTACGTCCGGAGCGCCACCGAACGGACCTATATACGACGGCGACGGTTCACGCGGATAGGGGGTGACTACCGAACCGAACCCGAGTTCGAGCGCTGACGGTCGGTCCCGAAGCCCTCATCCCGGTCTCCGGAAGTCGACACATATTAACTCCGGGCCCGCCGTCACGAACTGTATGTTCGGGACCAGTGGTATCCGTGGAACCGTCGGAACGGACGTGACGGCCGCGCTCGCGCTGTCGGTCGGCCGCGCGGTCGCCTCCGACGGCTACGAGCGCGTCGTCGTCGGGCGGGACGTCCGTGACAGCGGGCGCACCCTCGTCGACGCGATCGCCGCGGGACTCCAGGAGTGTGGCGCCGACGTCCTCGAGGTCGGCGTCGAGGCGACCCCGACGGTCGCCCGATCGATCGAGCACCTCGACGCCGACGCGGGAATCGTCGTTACGGCCTCGCACAACCCCGAGACCGACAACGGGATCAAGCTCTGGACGCCCTCCGGCAAGGCCTTCGGCCCCGAGAAGCGCGAATCGATCGCCCGCCGCGTCGGCGAGGGCGACTACGAGCTGGCCGACTGGGACGGCCAGGGTCGGCGGGAGCGCCGCGACCGCGTCCGCGAGTACCACGCGAACGCGCTGGCGGACGCGGTCGAGCTCGGCGACCCCCTCGAGGTGGTCGTCGACGTCGGCAACGGCGCCGGCGCCGTGACCGCGGCGGTCCTCGCCGACCTGGGCTGTACGGTCCGGACGCTGAACGGCCAGCCCGACGGCTCGTTCCCGGGCCGACCCAGCGAGCCCAACCGGGAGACCCTGGGCACGCTCATGACCGTCCTCGCGGAGACCGACGCCGACCTGGGCATCGCCCACGACGGCGACGCCGATCGCATGATGGCCGTCGACGAAACCGGGGAGTTCGTGCCGAAGGACGCGCTGCTGGCGCTGTTCGCGCGCAACGCCGCCGGCGAGGGCGACCGGGTCGCCGCCCCCGTGGACACAAGCCTGGCGGTCGACGACGCGCTGGCCGCCGTCGGCGCCTCCCTGACTCGAACGCAGGTCGGCGACGTCTACGTCGCCGAACGGACCACCGAGGACGACGTCGTCTTCGGAGGCGAACCCAGCGGGGCCTGGATCTGGCCGACCGAGACCCGCTGTCCGGACGGCCCGCTTGCGGCCTGCAAGCTCGCCGAACTGGTCTCGAGCGAGGGGCCGCTCTCGGAGCTGGCCGCCGAGATCGAGCGCTACCCGATCCGGCGGACGTCGATCGAGGTCGAGGCGAAGGAAGCCGTGATGGAAGCGGTCGAGGCGACCGTCGAGGAGGAGTACGCCGAGGTCGACACCCTCGACGGCGTCCGGGTCGAGACCGACGCCGGCTGGTTCCTGCTCCGCGCGAGCGGAACCGAGCCGGTCGTCAGGGTGACCGCGGAGGCGCGTTCGGAAACCGACGCGGATTCGGTGTTCGCGACCGCGACGGGGATCGTCGAGCGGGCGACCGAGGCGACGAACGCGCTCGAATAAGAGACAGCGGACGAACCGTCAGCGGGGCGGGTCGGGGGAGCTATCGTCGTTCCTCGGGAATGAAATCGGACGTCTTCATCTCTCGGTACGTCGCACACTCGGGGCAGGCGTGGACGACGTCCCGGTTGTCGCCGAAAACGCGAGCGAACTGCCGTGTCACCTGGTTGTCGCAGTTGATACACCGCGGCGAGGTCGTTTGCTTCCCGGACGACATCGGCGTCCACTTCACGTCGGTTGGTTCCGTCGACATCACCAGCGGCTAATCACAGAGCGGTATTTAATATAGGCAGCATAACGATCGAAGTGAAATTTAGTCCCGTATTTCGTGGTCGATACCCCCCTCGAGGGGGATCGAGAGGGGGTGTTCCGATATCGACGGCGTCGCGCGCTGCAACCGCAGAAATTACACATTTCTGAACAGTAATGGGCCGGTTAACGAGGCATAAACACCGTTCTCGATCGTTGGAGTTGACGGACGATCGGCGTTTTCGGGCGGTTCTCGGAGTCTCCCGTCGAAGCCGTCGATCGGTCCGATCGATTCCGCCATTCGGGGGGCCGAATCGGCCAAACGAACCACCAAACGATTATCGGCCGTATATTAATCGGGGGGATCGAACAATGCGATCGTAATGAAAGCTGTCGTGCTTGCAGCCGGAGAAGGGACGCGGATCCGACCGCTTTCCTCATCAGTGCCGAAACCGATGTTGCCCGTCGCGGATCGTCCGCTCGCCGCTCACACCGTCGACGCCGTGATCGACGCCGGCGCCGACGAGGTGGTCCTCGTCGTCGGCTACGAGGCCGACACCGTCGAGGACTACTTCGGCGAGGAGCACCGCGGCGTCCCCATCTCCTATGCGATCCAGGAGGAGCAGGCGGGGACGGCCCACGCCGTCAACGCCGCCAGCGACCACCTCGAGGGACCCTTCGCCGTGCTCAACGGCGACAACCTCTACGACCAGGCGGCGATCGACCGGCTCTTCGAGGAGTGTCCGGCCGTCTGCGCGATCGAGGTCGAGGATCCGCGCAACTACGGCGTGCTCAGCACGACCGACGGCGCCGTCACCGACATCGTCGAGAAACCGTCGGATCCGCCGACGAACCTCGCGAACGCGGGCGCCTACGCGTTCCCCGAGGAGGCGATCGAGTGGCTCGACGTTCCCGCCAGCGAGCGGGGCGAACACGAGATCACCGACGTCCTCGCGCAGGTGGTCGATCGGTTTACCGTCACGCCCGTCACCCTCGAGCGATGGATGGACGTCGGTCGCCCCTGGGAGCTGCTCGAGGCCAACGAGTGGAAACTCGGCGAACTCGAGGGCCGCGTTGCGGGCGAGGTCAGCGAGGACGCCCACCTCGAGGGATCGGTCGTCGTCGAGGAGGGCGCGACGGTCAAACCCGGTGTCGTGATCGAAGGGCCCGCGCTGATCCGCTCGGGCGCGACGGTCGGTCCGAACGCCTACGTTCGCGGTGCGACCCTGATCGACGAGGGCGCGAAGGTCGGCAACGCCGTCGAGGTGAAAAACAGCGTCCTCTCGCGGGGCGCGACGGCCGGCCACCTCTCCTATATCGGCGACAGCGTCCTCGGCCGCGACGTCAACTTTGGGGCGGGGACGACCGTCGCGAACCTCCGTCACGACGGCGACGCCGTGCGGTTCACGGTCAAGGGCGATCGGGTGTCGACGAACCGCCGGAAGTTCGGCGTCGTCGTCGGCGACGACGCCAAGACCGGGATCAACACGAGTCTGACTCCCGGGCTGAAACTTGATACGGGAGCGACGACGGCGCCCGGCGAGGTCGTCGAGCGGGATCGATAAGCGGGCGAGCGACGGCCCCGTCGATCCCTACTCGACGGTGACGCTTTTCGCGAGGTTCCGCGGCTTGTCGATCGGTCGGCCGAGCAGGTCGGCCGCGTGATAGGAGACCAACTGGAGCTGGACGTTCGCGAGCAGGCCGGCGAGCGCCGGATCGGTGTCAGGAATCTTGAGGTGGGCGTCGGCGATTCCGCAGGCCGGGTGGCCGTCCGGGCAGACGGCGACCAGCGGCGCGCCGCGGGTCTGGGCCTCCTCGGCGTTGTTCAGCGTCTTCTCGTCCTCTCGGCCCGTGAAGACGGCGAACACTGGCGTTTCCGGGGTCACGAGCGCCAGCGGCCCGTGTTTGAGCTCGCCCGCGGCGAACCCCTCGGCGTGCTCGTAGGTGATCTCCTTGAACTTCAGGGCGCCCTCGAGGGCGACCGGGTACGCCAGCCCGCGGCCGATGAAGAAGTACGACCGACTGCTGCGATACCGGTTGGCGATCGCCGCGGCGTCGGAGGACTCGAGGACGGTCTCGACCGCGTCGGGCAGAGCGGCCAGATCCGGGAGCAACGCGTCGAGCTCGGCCGGGGGCTCGCCCCGACGGTCGGCGGCGATCCGTCGGGCCAGCAGGACGAGCATCGCGGCCTGCGAGGAGAACGTCTTGGTCGCGGCGACGCCGATCTCTGGCCCCGCGCGGATGAACAGCGCCTCGTCGGCCTCGCGGGCCGCGGTCGAGCCGACGACGTTCGTGACCGTCACCGTCTCGGCGCCGTCGGCGTTCGCCCGTCGCAGCGCCGTCAGCGTGTCGGCGGTCTCCCCGCTCTGGGTGACCGCGATCACGACCGTCCCGTCGTCGATCGGCGGCGCGGTGGCGTCGTACTCGTTGGCCAGCAGCGCGGTCGCCCGAACCCCGGACCGGTTGAGCGCGATCGCGCCGTACAGCGCCGCGTGGTAGGAGGTGCCACAGGCCACGAGCTGCACGTTCGAGACGTCGGCGAACGCGCCCGACTCGAAGTCAGCCAGTGCGGTCCGCCCGTTCTCGGGATCGATCCGTCCCTCGAGCGCCTGTGCGAGCGACGTCGGCTGCTCGTGGATCTCCTTGAGCATGAAGTGGCCGTACTCGCCCTTTCCCGCCTCCTCGGGGTCCCACTCGACGGTTTCGGGTTCGCGGTCCACGGGCGCTCCCGCGAGGTCGGTGAACTCGACGCCGTCTGCGTCGACGATGACGACGTCGCCGTCCCGGAGGTAGACGACGCTGTCGGTGTACTCGAGGAAGGCGGGGACGTCGCTCGCGAGGAAGTACTCGTCGTCCTCGATCCCGACGACCAGCGGCGACCCCTGGCGAGCCGCGTAGAGGACGTGCTCGCCCGAGAACATCGCCGTGATCGCGTAGCTCCCCTCGAGGTCGGCGATCGCCTCCCGGAAGGCGGTCTCGGTGTCGGCGCCGCCGTCGAGGTAGGACTGGATGAGGTGGGGAACGACCTCGGTGTCGGTGTCGCTGGTGAACTCGTAGCCCGCCGCCCGCAGCTCCGCACGGAGGTCGGCGTAGTTCTCGATGATGCCGTTGTGAACGACCGCGACGTCCTCGGTGGCGTCGGTGTGCGGGTGGGCGTTCTCGTCGGTCGGGGGCCCGTGGGTGCTCCAGCGGGTGTGTCCGATCCCGACCTGTCCCTCGATCGAGTCGCCCTCGATCGAGTCGATCAGCGCCTCGACCTTCCCGGAGCGCTTCTCGACGTCGATCCCCGCGCCGTTCTGGACCGCGACGCCCGCCGAGTCGTAGCCCCGGTACTCGAGGTTCTCCAGTCCGGTCAGCAGCGGCTCGAGGGCGTTCCCGTCGCCGACGCGGCCGATGATTCCACACATCGTCGGATCACCGCCCCTCGCCGGAGTCGCTCGGACGGCCCGACGGTGCGTCGGTCGGACGGTCGTCCGTGGACGGCGGACCGGGCTGTTCGTCCGCGGAAACTGTTCGACAGAACGAACGGTGCGTGAACATAGAACACGCTAAGCGCTCCGGCGCTCATTACTATAGACGGACTATCGAATCCCGTAGTAGACGGATACTCGGGCCGATTCCTGTAACGAACCGGTCCGGACGAACCGACGGACCGATCGGTCGCAGACGGGAGCGTAGTCGCGGGATACGGCCACGATCCGTTCGGGCCGAAGCGGCACGGACCTGCGAGAAGGGAATCCTTTCAGCGCTGTTGGTCTCCGATAACTGACCGACTGGCCACGTACGGGATCGTTTCTTGAACGTTTGTCCCCCTACACCCGGCCGCTTGATGGCCGGAATCAGGCGTTTTATTATCCATCCATACCATCACCAGCCCACGATCGTCTCCGTTCGGACCACGCCGATTCGCACCTCGTTTCGCTCACTGATGCGCGTTCGACAACCGACGTCGACCGGAACTCGTTCCCCATGAACTGGCTCCCGTTCTTCGTCGTCGACGGATTCGGCCTGCCGCTCGACCAGCCGGTGCTGATCTTCGCGCTCGCAATGATCATCTTTCTGGTTGGACCGCTGCTGGTCAAACGGCTTGGCCAGCCCGGGATCGTCGGCATCGTCGTCTTCGGTGCGATCGTTGGCCCCGGCGCGCTCGGCGTCGTCGACCACTCCGACGCGATCGAGCTCCTCGGCGAGGTCGGCCTGATCTACCTGCTGTTTACCGTCGGCCTCGAGGTCGATCTGCGCGGGTTCAAGGAAGCCCCCGAGAACGCGGCGCTGTTCGGACTGTTGAGTTTCTTCCTCCCGTTTACCGTCGGAACAGTCGCGACCTCGACGCTGCTCGGCCTCGACATCTGGGCGGCGCTGTTGCTCTCGGCGGTCTTCGCCTCACACACCCTGCTGGCCTACCCGGTCGTCAACCGGTTCGGCGTCACGAAAAACCGCGCCGTGAGCGCGGTGTTCGGCGGGATCCTGTTTACCGACACGCTCGCACTGATCGTCCTCGCGGTCGTCTCCGGGGCGGTCGACGAGGGGCTCTCGGCGCTTTTGTTCGGCGACGTCGCACTCTCGCTTGCGATCCTCTTTGCCAGCGTCTGGTTTCTCGTTCCGCCGGTTTCGCGGTGGTTCTTCCAGAACTTCAGCGAGGAGAGCTACTTCGAGTTCCTGTTCGTGATGGTCGGCATCTTCGCTGCGGCCAGCCTCGCCGAAGTCCTCGATCTGGATCCCATCCTCGGAGCGTTCGTCGCCGGGCTGGCGCTGAACCAGCTCATTCCGCAGGGTGGGACGCTGATGAACCGCCTCGAGTTCGTCGGCAACGCCTTCTTCATCCCCTTTTTCCTGTTGCACGTCGGCATGCTCGTCGACCTGGGCGTGATCTTCGCCGGCGTCGAGACGCTCTGGATCGCCGCGCTCATCACCGCGATCATGATCGCGACGAAGGGGGCCGCCGCCTGGTCAGTCGCCGAGATCCAGAACTACACGAACCATGAGCGCGACGTCATCTTCGGGCTCTCGACAGGACAGGCCGCAGCCGCGCTCGCGATCACGCTCGTCGGGTTCGACGCCGGCCTGTTCAGCGAGGCGATCCTCAACGCGGTCGTCCTCCTGTTGCTGATCACCGCGTTCGTGAGCCCGTGGCTGACCGAACGGGCCGCCAATCGCCTCGCGCTCGAGCGCGACGTCGAGGACGACGCCGGCGACGGACGGGATCCGAATATCCTGTTGCCGCTGTCGCACAACGCCGAGCTCCAGCGGCGGCTGCTGGAGCTGTCCTTCGTCATCAAGGGCGACAGGGGCACCAACCCGATACACGTACTGACGGTCGTCCAGCCCGACACGAGCAAGTCGACCGAAGAGCAGATCGCGGGCGTTCGGGGCGAGCTCGAAGCGCTCGCGGCTGAGGGCAGCGCCGCGGAGGTCCCCATCGAAACCGAGGCACGGGTCAACCACAACGTTGCCTCCGGGATCGTCCAGGGCGCCGTCGAGGTCCAGGCGAACCAGATCATCATGGGGTGGGACGCCACCCGGAGCTTCAGCCACCGCATCTTCGGCAGCATCATCGATCAGGTGCTCGAACGGACGAAACTCCCGGTACTCATCTCGCGGCTCGGCCACCCCATCAACACGACCCGACGGATCTTCGTCGTCGTCCCGATCGGCGCCGACCACCACGAGGGGTTCTACGAGGCGGTGCACCTGATCAAGCGGATCGCGGCGAACCTCGGCGCCGAGCTGAACGTCGTCGTCGTCGAGGGATTCTCCCACCAGTTCGAGCAGCTGTTCGGACTCGTCGAGGAAGATGTCAGCGCGGAGTTCGAGTCGATCGACGACTGGGGCGAGCTGTTGCCGACCCTGGAGGCCCGGACCGAGGACGACGACCTCATCGTCGCGGTGTCGCCCCGCCCCGGCGACGTCGGCTGGCACGGCGAGCTCGAGGACCTGCCGGCGCGGCTCGTGGATATGCCGCCGGAGTCGTTTATCACGATCCACCCGCGCCAGGGCGAACCGGAGTACGATCGGCAGTACCTCCGGCTGAAGTAGCGCGCCGTCGGCGTGAGACCGCGGTACAGGGACGAACCGAACCGTCACGACTTTCCCGCATCCGTCCCTCGATTTCGCCATGGGTTTTGGTAGCTACGACGAGTCCGAACAGCAACAACCGCAGGACGACGACGAGGACGTCGAGGCGGTCAACGTCCACGAACACGACCACGACGGACAACTCGAGTTCGAATCCGACGTCACGACCGACCAGCTGGTCTCCCAGCTGGGCTCGATGAAAGACGACGACGAGGAGTAGCGGCCGACCGCGGCGGGGACGATCTTTCAGGCTAGTGTCGACCCGCAGAGCTGCGCGATCGCCCGCCTGAGCCGCTGGGAGACCGCCGACTTCGAGACTCCGAGCCGATCCGCGAGCTCGTTCTGGGAGATCCGACGGGGGACGTCGAAGTACCCCTCCTCGTAGGCGACGGTCAGCAGCTCCCGCTGTTTCTCGGTCAGGGGAACGAACGCCTCGGCGTCCGCGTCGGCGGGGCGGAGGTGGTCGACGCTCACCGAGACGCCCCTGTCGCGACACCGGTCGTTGAACCCGACGAGGGCGTCCCGATCGGGAAACCGGATCCGGAACCGCCAGCCGTCCCGACAGCTCGCGCACTCCCGAAGGCGGCCGCCGACGATCGCGCTCGCCTCGACGAGGGTGATCGCCCGATCGGTGAGCTCGAGGCGGTAGCTCCGACGGTCGGCGCCCCGATCGACGAGGACGGGATCGGCGACGGTCGGGTCGATTCCGAGGGCGGTCTCGAACGCGCGGAACTCGGCGCCGGACGCGGTGACGAACAGGAGGGTGCGGTCGTCGCCCGCGTCGGTCCAGTACTCGGGTTCGACGGCCACCTCCGGAGCGCGCCGCAGCGACGGCTGCAACACCAGCTCCGGGTGGGAGAGGGTGAGCTGGGCGAGGACGCCGCCGTCGGCCTGCGTTCGGACGCCGACGCCGTCGGACTCCGCGGCGAGGTCGAGGCTCACCGCTCGACCCGCCGTCCGCGGGGACGACAGCGATAAGCTCTCGTTACCGGGATCGTGATCATCGACTGGTCGATTCGGGCGCGAACGGATGGCCGTAGGGGCTAGATACCAACGCCGACCCCCGAGTCGTCGCTATGCGTATTCATCGGTCGCTCGAGGCGAGTGTCACCGTTCCGTGGCCGTCTCGGTCGTAGCCGCAGACTACGCGGAGTAACCTCCGTCTACCGGCTCGCGTGCGACCGCCCTGCTCACTCGAGGCCGTCGAACTCGTCGAACAGCACCGAGAGCACCGTCCCCTGGGCGACCCTGAGGTGGCGGCTGAACGTCGGCTGGGAGATCCCCAGCGAGTCGGCAACCCCCTCGCCGGTGGTCTCGCGGGGCCACTCGAAGAAGCCGGCGTAGTAGGCCGCCTCGAGGGTCTGGCGCTGTCGCTCGGAGAGGCGCTCGCGAAGCACCGCGTCCAGCGCGACCGCCTCCTCGGGCGAGCGCTCGCGCTGGCGGCGGGCGACCAGTTCGAGGTCCCACCCCCGTTCGAGCGCGCCGACGAACGTCCGGACGTCGTTCGGCCCCGCCAGTTCGAGGACGAGCCGCGTTCGGTCGCCCGTCGGGGTCAGCGACCGAACGACGCCGCCGTGTGCGGCGACCGCCGTCGCGACCGACGGCTCGGCGACCCGGAGCTCGAGCAGGCACCGCCCGCCGACGGTGCCGACCGATCGGGCGCTCTCGAGGCCGTCGACGGCCCCGAGGGGCGTCCCGTCGGGCTCGCCCGCCTCGTCGGCCCCGTCGGGAACCGTCGCGAACACGGTTCCGCCGCCGTCGGTCGGAACGACCGACCGGATCGTCAGCGGTCGGCCGATTCGGTGTGCGATCGACGCGAGCGGTTCGGACTCCCGGAGGACGAACTCGAGCTCGGCGACGGCGTCACCCCGAAGCGCGCGCCGGCTCTCCATCGCGTCGATGGCGACCCCGGCGACCCGTCCCAGACGCTCGAGCCCGCGGCGGGTCGGGTCGTCGAACGCCGCGGGCGCCGTCGAGTAGAGTACCAACGCGCCGTACCGGAACCCCTCGTATCGGAGCGGAACGCACAGCGCGGAGCGGATTCCCGCCTCGAGTGCGCGCTCGCGCCAGGGCTCGTCCGCCCCTTCGGTCAGGCGGTCCGCGGACGCCGACTCCGGGATCGCCCGCCCCATCGCCGAGGCGTGTCGTCTCGCGAGCGACCCGAGGCGACCGTCGCCCGCTCCGGCGACCGCTCGCGGCTCGAGGGCCTCGCCGCCCTCGACCGCGCCGACCCAGGCGAGATCGATCCGCCCGTCCCCGAACTCGAGCGACGCCGCGCCCCGACAGAGCCGGCGGTACACCGCCTCGCGGTCGGTGGCACCGAGCAGATCTCGCCCAGTTTCCCCGAGCCGTTGGAGCCGATCGAGACGCCGCTCCGCCTCGGTCGCGGACCCGGGGGTGACCGTCGCGACGATCCCCTCGAGGCGGTTGCTCGCCCGTAGTTCCGCCGTTCGCCGGGCGCCGTCGGCGGGACCGAGTCGGACTCGAACGCGCTCCGACGCTCCGAGTGGTCCGTCCGCGGCGGCGGCGACCGCCTCGCGGACGGCGTCGCGGTCCTCGGGGTGGACGACCCGCGAAACCGATCGCCCCTCGAGTTCGTCCGGCGAGATCCCGAGCTCGCCGTCGGTTGCCGGGCTCGCGTACGCGACCTCGCCGTGGGCGTCGAGGAGCCACACGACCGCGCTCGAGCCCTCGAGGATCGAGCGGGAGTCGGCGGTCGACTCGTCGGTCGGTCGATCGCGCTCGCCCGCCGCGAGTCGGCCGAGCCGGGCGACCACGAGCGGGTCGGGGGCGGCGGGGTCGACGACGTCGGTCGCGCCCGCCTCGAGCGCGCCGACGGCATCGGCGGCGACCGCGAGGATCGGGACCGACTCGCGCTCCGCCCGAAGGCGTTCGACCGGCGACCGTCCTCCGGGATCGAACCCGCAGACGACGCAGTGGGGATCGACCGTCTCGACGCGGGCGACGGCGCTAGAGAGCGCGCTCTCCCTGACCAGCGAGACCGAGTCGAACCCCCGCGTCACCGCCTCGGTCACCGCCTCGAGCGGGTCGGCGTCGCCGACGACGAGTACCCGGAGCAACGGATCGGCCGCGGCGCTGGTCGGTCGGGTCACGCGACCGCCTCCGGATCGGCGTCGCTCTCGATATCGGAACGGGCGGGTGCTCGAGGAGGACCTGCACGGCGGGACACGGTGGCACCTCCTCGCACTCGTCGGAGTTAACTATCGGTCTCGTAGTCTCGAGTAGCGATCCATTACGACCGGGCGAGGACGGCGGATCGGCCTCCTCAGGACTCGTCCCGCACCGTGACGACCGGAACCGACGCGTTTCTGACGACCTCCTCGGCGACGCTGCC
Source organism: Natronococcus sp. JC468 (assembly GCF_012163165.1). Lineage (NCBI taxonomy): Archaea > Methanobacteriati > Methanobacteriota > Halobacteria > Halobacteriales > Natrialbaceae > Natronococcus > Natronococcus sp. JC468. The sequence continues at coordinate 108,301 of NZ_JAAVUO010000008.1, read as the reverse complement.
GACGATCAGCTGGTCGAGTCCGGAGCGGCCGACTGTCCCGACGACGATCAGGTCCGCGTCGTGGGCCTCGGCGGCGTCGACGATCTCCTCCTGGGGGACGCCGTGGCGGATCGTCGTCCTGACGTCGATCCCGTGCCCGGCCGCCTTCTCCTCGGCGTGCTCGATCGCTTCGGCGGCCTGATCCTCGAGGTCGGTCCGCATCAGGTCGCGTTTCTGCTCGGCGTGGGGGCCGTCCTCGGAGACCGAGAGGATGTGCAGACTCGCGTCGAGCTGGCGCGCCAGTTCGATCGCGTGGTCGGTGGCCCGTCGAGCGCCGTCACTACCGTCCGTCGCGAGTAGAAGCTCCTGGTACATCTCGTCTCGGGGTTCGGGAAGCCGTCTGATACGTTTCCTACCTGCAGTTGCCGGCGGAGTCGCCCGGCCGTGCGGGACGAACGCGGCGCGAGCGTCGACGTCCGTCGATCAGATCACGTCGAGGACGAATATCGCGAGGTAGAGCTGGCCGAGTCCGGCGAGGATCATGATCGCGCCCGCAATTCGCTCGATGGTCTTGGTGTGCGCGGAGAGCCAGCCGCCGCTCGCGACGAGTCCCACGCCGGTCGCGACGGTCAGCGAGACCATCAGAAGGGTAACGGTGCCGGCGTACGTTCCAAGCGCCAGCGCCGCCGACGTCGTCGACAGGGTCAGCGAGTACGACGTCACCGCGATGAACACCGGCGCGACACAGCCCGCCGCGGCGAGCGCGTAGCCGACACCGAAGACGCCAAAGCCCAGCGCGCTCGAGCGCCGCTTCGGGAGCGCGATCGACAGCGAGGGGGCGCGATCGAGGACCACCAGAACGCCGAAGACGATCAGGAGCCCGCCGACGATCGGCTCGAAGACGGCGATGTTCGACAGCGTCGAGTGTCCGATCAGGAAGGTCGCGCCGAAGAGTGCCGCAAACGTCGCGAGCACTCCAAGCCCCGCGATAATGCCCCTGAGGAGTGATCCCGACAGCGATGCCGTCTCCTGATCGGTCTGGCTGGCGTAGAACCCGACGTAGCCCGGCAGTAGCGGGTACGCACACGGCGAGAAGAAGGTTCCGACGCCGGCAGCAAGTGGGAACGCGACCACCGACAGCAGCGACGCGTCGATCATGGGTCGGCCTCGAGCGCCCGCTCGATTCCGGCGACGAGCTCGTCGGCGGTCTTGACCCCCGACTCGGACCACCGCAGCCGGCCCGTGGCGTCGATCGCTGCCGCGGAGGGGTAGCCGCTCTCGAGGTACCGTTCGGTGACCGCCGCGGTCGGATCGAGCCCGATCGTCCAGTCGCCGCCGTGTTCGTCCCACCAGTCGGCGAGTTCGGCCCGCGTGATCGAGCCGTTCTCGCCGACGGACTCGCTGGTCACCGAGATGAACAACACCTCGTCGCCGATTCGGTCGTTGGCCTCGGCCAGCGCCGGCATCTGCTCGACGCAGGGCGGACACCAGGTCCCGAAGATGTCGACGAACGTCGCGCGGTCGCTCGCGGGCACGGTCGCGGTTCCGGCCTCGCTGCCCGGCGCGTCGACCGTCTCGACCTCGAGGGGCTCCTCGGGCTCCGGTTGGTCCGACTCGCGGCCGAGCAGCTCGTCGACCGACGGAACGCCGGAGGCGGCGACCGCGCCGGCGCCGGCGATCACGCCCGCGCTTCCGACGCCCGCGAGCAGCTCCCGGCGGCGCATGGTTACCCGTCCACCACCGTCTTGGTGTCCTCGACGAGTTCCTCGGGGCTAACCCCGCCCTGCGGATCGATCGCGCGGGGATACGCGCGCTCGACGACGCCGTCCTCGTTGACGAGGACGATCAGGTTGTAGTGGGTGAAGGCGTACCCGTCGCCGTGGCCGCCGGTTTCGCTTTCGTTTCCGTGCGTTTCGTTCCCGCTCGTTCGGTTCTCTCCGTGGGATCCGTTCGCCTCGGTTTCGTTTCCGTTCGTTTCGTTCCGACCCTCGCTTTCGTCCGTCCCGTTGTCCCCTCCCTCGTCGTGACCGAGCGCGCTGTGGTCCTCGACGCGCTCGACGGGCATTCCGACGTCGTCCTCGACGAACGTCTTGGCCGCCTCGTTGTCCTCGGGCCGGAGGAAGTGCCAGTTCCCGACCTCGAGGTCGACGCCCTGTTGTTTGGCGTACTCCTCCAGGGCCTCGGGCGTGTCCCGGTTCGGGTCGAACGTCGTCGCCAACAGGCCGACGTCGTCGGCGTAGCCGCGCTCGATCGCGTCCTCCTGCACACGTCGAAGCCGAAGAAGCAACGCCGGACAGGCGCCGTCCGGACAGGAGGTGTAGAAAAACGTCATCAGAAACGGTCGATCGCCCGTGTAATCCTCGAGCGATACCGTCTCGTCCGCCAGCGGATCCGGAAGCGAAAACGACGGGAACTCTTCGCCGTTGACCGGGTGCGACGGATCGCCCCGAGCGTTCCCTTCGAGGACGGTCCGATCGTCGCCGCCGATACCGGGTACGTCGCCGAGACAGCCAGCGAGACCAGCGACGCCTGTTCCCCCGAGCGCCCGAAGATACGTCCGCCGTTCCATACCGGAGTCCTGGGAGCGCGCGATCAAATGCTCGTTGGTTCGATTTCTGAAAGCGAAAAACGTCTCCGAATCGGAGAACGGGTCGGGGGTCGGTACTGTTTAATCACTTACTATTTCACGGTGCGAGGAACGTGGCGCCGTCGTTCGTCGACTAACAGCGCCATAATCGCCTCGAGCGTGGAGCGCCCTCTCGAGGTCGAACCGCCGAAACCGGACTCGAGACCCCTCGTCGAACCGATCGCGGCCGTTCTCGCACGACTCAGTCCGGCGTTTCGTCGGGCTAGTCTCGAGTTGCGTCCGGAAACGACCCGCGATCGGTCGGCCGGACGGGCTTACGACTCGGATAACTATTTGGGGATGTCGGGTACACCCGATTATGTCACAATCTAACAATCCAGCAGTGGACGTCGGGTGCCCGGAGTGTGACGGTACCGTACGCGCGTCCGTTCCGCCCGGCCCGGGCCGCTCGGACGGTCAGGGTCGAGGCCGCCTCCGCGGAACCGAAACCCGCTGTCGGAACTGCGGACACGAACTCGAGTTCTACTACTACTGAACCCGCCGCTCGAGGGTTCCCCGCGAAACGCCACGTTGGTTCGTGTTCGCTCGAAAAGCGCTCCCTCGTAACACTCGGTCACTGTAGTGCTCCGTCTGGGATTTGAACCACGCGAACCGCTCGCTGCGCTCGCGGTTCTCTCGTTCAAACCCAGGATCGCATTTTCGGCTCACGAAGTTGTTCGCCGAAAAGTGCTCCGTCTGGGATTTGAACCCAGGTCATCGGCTCGAAAGGCCGAAATGATTGGCCGGACTACACCAACGGAGCGTTCACTTCGTTCACGCTCCGAGCCCTACGTCACTGCGTTCCGTAGGACAACGGAACTGAACGCATTCACTGCTTGCCGAGGCCTAGTAAAAAACGTTCCGTTCCGCGGCCGTCGTGAGACGTCCTGCCGTGCGAGTCCACGAGCCGCCGCGTCCTCGAGGACGCCCTGCGATACCCGCCGCCATCTCAATTCTTTTGAAGCCGCGCTACGACCGATCGGCCATGAAATACGTCCGATTCCGGGACCCCGCGGGCGCCGTCCGCCGGGGCGAACTCGAGAGCGGTCACGTCCACTTCGCGAACGAGAGCTACGCCCTCGAGGACGAGGCGATCGACGTTCTCCCGCCCTGTGAACCCTCGAAGATCGTCTGCATCGGTCGCAACTACGCGGCCCACGCCGACGAGATGGGCAACGACGTGCCGGATCGCCCGCTGCTCTTTCTGAAGCCGCCGAACGCGCTCGCGGCCCACGGGGACACGGTGACCGCGCCCGCGGGCAAGGAGCGAATCGACCACGAGGCCGAACTCGGCGTCGTCATCGGCCAGCAGTGTCGCCACGTCCCCGAGAGCGAGGCGATGGACGTCGTCGAGGGCTACACCTGCGTCGACGACGTCTCGAACCGGGACGACCAGCGCGAGGAACAGAACTGGATCCGCGGGAAGGCCTTCGACGGCGCGGCGCCGATGGGGCCGGTACTCGCGACGCCCGACGAGGTGCCCGACGACGCGGCCGTCCGAACCCGCGTGAACGGGGAGACGAAACAGGACGGCTCGCTCAATCAGCTCATCTTCTCGGTGCCCGAGCTAATCGCCGAGATCACGACCTACATGACCCTCGAGCCCGGCGACGTGATCGCGACGGGCACCCCGGAGGGGGTCGGCCCGCTCGAGGACGGCGACGACGTCGAGATCGAAGTCGAGGGCGTGGGGACGCTCGAGCACTCGATCCGCCGTCCCTGAACGCACACCGCCAACGCTTTTCGTTCCGGCTCGCCAATCGCCGCCCATGACTGTTCGCTACGGCGCGGTCGATATCGACTGGCTCGGCTATGCGACGGTTCGCCTCGAGGGCGAGACCGGAACCGTCGTCTACATCGATCCCGGCCGGTACGGGGTGCTCGAGGACTACGACGCCCGCGACGGCGACCTGGTGCTGATGAGCCACGACGACCACTACGATCCCGAGGGGATTCGACGGGTGGCCCACGAGGACGCCGTTGTGGTCGCCCACGAGGCCATCGACGCCGACAAGATCGACCGCGTCGACGAGTCCCTCGAGGAGCTTCCCTACGAGGTCGAACGGGTACGAGGCGACGAGTCGTTCGTGCTCGGCCCGCTCGACCTCTATACGACCCTGGCGTACAACGAACCCGGCGGCCCCTACACCGACGACGAGGGCGAGCCCTACCACCGCGAGGGCGAGGGCTGTGGCTTCGGCGTCACGATCGACGGCGTCACCGCCTTTTGGCCCGGCGATACCGACGCGCTCCCGGTCCACGAGGAACTGGCCGTCGACGTCTTCCTGCCGCCGATCGGGGGGTCGTTCACGATGGATCGACGCGACGCGGCCGAACTCGCGGGACGGATGCGCCCGGGACTCGTCCTGCCGATCCACTACAACACCTTCGAAGCCCTTGAGACCGACCCCGACGCGTTCGTCGTCGACGTCGCAAGGCGACGGGTTCCGGTCGTCCTCGACGAGTGACCGCGTCCGCGCCCCACGGCGTGGGGTCGGGACCCGGAGCGCGCTCGAGAACGGGTCGCCCTCGAACGCGGAAGCCACACGCGGCGCTGCGGATCGACCGACTCGCGTGTCCGAGCCGACTCCGGTCGGTACCGCTTTCGTGACTGACAGCTCCAAAGAGTTAGTGTCGCTCTCGCCCTTTTCCCGCACATGCGAAACGACCGTCGGAGGGGGAGTCGCGTCGACGGCCCGTACTGCACGCACTGCGGCGAGGCGCTCGAGCTGTCGATGAACTTCTGTCCGGACTGCGGCCGTCACGTCGGCGGGGCCGACGGTTCGGCGTCGCGATCCACCCTCGAGCGACGCGTCGCGGCCGCGACGGCGGACGGGTGGACGCTCGAGCACGACTTCGGCGACCGCGTCGTCATGGTCCGTCGGACGGTCGGCGGGAGGAACGAGCACCTCGTCGTCGCGGCGCTGTCGGTCTGGTGGACGATGGGACTGGGAAACGCGCTGTACGGGCTCTACCGCTACGTCAGTGACGCCGAGCGGACGGTGCTGCGGGCCGATCCGTCGACCGACGAGCGCAACGCCGGTTCGCGGTTCGAGACCGTCGGGCGGATCGCTGGCGCCGGCTGTCTGGCGACGGCCGTCGCGCTGGCAGGATTCGCCGCCGTCCCGGCGAGTCCGACGGTGACGCCACTGCTGGCCGCGGTCGCGGTCGGACTCGCGACCGTTGGGCTGGGGCTGTTTCCCGGGGTTCGCCGCCGCCTCGAGAACCGTCGTTCGCCGTCCGCGAACGGCCTCGTCAGATCGGTCGAGGAGTCGGCGATCGTCGACTACGAGCGGTCGTGTACGGCCTGCGACGGCCCCGTCGGCCGCGGGCTCGAGCGAACCTACCGAAAGGGGGTCTACGTCCTCGGCGTCCCGCTGACGCTGTCGGAAGGGCACAACGCCTACTGCGGGCGCTGCGCGACCGAGGCGACCGAGGACTCGCGGTCGGTCGGCGAGACGACGATCCCGATCACGGACTCGAGCCCGGGTGAGCGCGAGTCCGAGCCGCGGCGCTGATTCGGATTCGAGAGCGGGGACTCCCGCGATAGTCGGCCGTCGAACGAGCCTCGAGCGCTCGAGACGCGGCCGTCGGCTCTAGAGGACGCCCATCTCGTCGAGGCGCTCGGGCAGGTAGGTGTCGGTCACGAAGTCCAGGCCGCGGGAGGCGAGGGACTGCTGTTCGGACTTCTTCCCGATCTCGAGCTGGAGCTCGATCTGTTCCTCCCAGTAGTCGGTCTGGAACCGGGGGTCCTCGAGTTCGCTCTCCAGGGCGTTGACGTCGGAGTCCGAGAGGGGGTCGGTCGGCAGGTCGTACTCGACGATGTCGGCGGGCTGGATGCCGATGAACTTCGCCTCGGGCGTCGCGAGGTACTCCGAGAGGTGTGCGGACTTGATCGAGCCGTAGGCGACCGAGCCGTAGATGCGGTACGACCACGGGTCGCCGTCGGTGAAGACCACCACGGGGAGGTCGAGTTCGTCGTGGAAGCGCTTGGTCAGCCGGCGCGTGGCGCGTGCGGGCTGGCCCCCGAGGTGGACGACGATGGCGTCGTACTCCTCGTCGAAGCCGTTTTCGACGAGGCGGTCGCGCATCCCGCCGGTCTCGACGCAGAGAACGAACTCGGCGTCATTGTCGAGGAACTCGATCATGTCTGGATTGTTCGGGATCTGGTAGCCGCCCTGGCCCACGTCGAGCTGGCAGTGGATGTCGCGGTCGCCGCGGTTGGTCTGCTCGCGGATGTGCAACGGCCCCATCACCTTCGCGCCCGACTCCTCGGGGCGCATGTGGAAGTCCTCGCGGGTGACCCCCGAGACGATCTCTAAGTCCTCGATCAGACCGTTGGACTCGTCCTGGCTGGTGAACTGGGCCTCGTCGTTGTCCCAGCTCTCCGAGAGGTAGTACAGCTCCCGCAGCGTCGAGGACCGGTCCTGCTCGAGCTGGTTCGCGAGGAACTCGATCGTGTAGACGGCCTTCAGGAGCTTCCGGGCGCCCCGCACGGAGTTCGCCGAGCGGGTCGACTCCCGGTCGCCGTACACCCAGACGTCCTTCTGTTCGTCGTACTCGATGTTGCTCTTGGTCCGCGTCGGGACGGACATGTGTGGGATCTCGCCCAGTTCGAACTGGTCGTAGAACTGCGCGGCGAGATCGAGCAGCTGTTCTTTCGCCTGCTGGTCGGTGTCTGCGCTCATTGGTTGACGGTGAGTTTCGCGCCTTCGACGCCTTTCACGTCGAGGTCGAACGCGGCGTCGTCGGCGATCTCGTACTCGAGGACGGCCTCGTCCTCGCTCGATACTTCGGGCTCCCACTTGACGAACCACTCGCCGTCCATCTCGACGGCGGTCGCGCCCTCGGAGAGGTTGCGCGGTTCCGCGGAGACGATGTCGGTGATCTCGAGGCTCTCGTTCGTGCTCGAGTGGTTCTCGACGACCAGGGAGACGGACTGGCCGTCGCCGTTGGCCTCGCAACGGCGTTCGACGAGGACGTTGTTCATGATGCGGGCGACCGCGTCGTCGATCTCGGGTTCCTCGCGGTCGGTGACCTCCGCGACCTTCTCGGCCATCTCCGGCAGGATCTTCCCGAGGACGTTCTGTTTCTTCCGGCGCTTTTCCATCGAGCGGCGCTTGTTCAGGAAGCTCTTGAGTTCGCGGGCCGCCTCACGGATCGCCAACTCGATCTCGTCCTCGATCGCGGGCACGTTGGCGATGGCGTCTTTCGACTCGCTGGTAAAGGGAACGTTCGTCGAGGCGACGTGGACCATGATGACGGCGGGGCCGTTGGGCAGTCCCGAACCGCCGGGCTGGTCGAGCCCGTAGTTGCGCCAGCCGATGGACTTGACGACGTCGGTGGTCGCGCAGGCGCCGCGCTGGTAGACCAGCGGGACGCGGTTGGCAAACCGAAGGACGTCGGCGCTGCCTTCGGCGGGGATCTCGCCGCCGTAGGCGATCCCGGCCTCGACGATGAATGGATCGCCGGAGTGGACCTCGGCGTCCCGGGTCGCCGCGGCGTAGAAGTCGGCGTCGAACTCCTTCTCGAGACCCGCGCGGATGAGGTCGTCGGTGATCGGCGAGAGACACCGCGTCGGCGGCGCCATGATGTCGGTCGCGCGCATCGCGTCGACGAGGTCGCTGGTCGCGTCGCGGTCGCCCGCGAGTTCCCGCACCAGCGGCGGGTCGTCGGGGACGGTCACCATCACGTCCCAGACGGCGTCGGTGACGTTCTCGCGGGCGGTGTCGCCGAAGGAGACCTCGTCGTACTCCTCGGTGAGGTCGGCCGCGCGGTCGACGTGCTCGCGGAGCCGTCGGCGAGTGAGTCGGTGACGGTCGTCGTCCTCGTCCTCGAATTTCGCCGCCAGCCGGCTCGCGAAGCCGTGGATCACGTCGTCGTCCTTGCGGGTGCTCGTCGCCTCGTCGGCGAGCTCGTAGCAGTCGGTGACGAGTCGTGACTCCTCGACGGCGTCCTCGTCGGGCTCGGCCGCCTCGTCGGGCGCATCGATCAGTACGTTCCAGACCGCGTCCGCGGCGTTTTCCCGGACCGTCTCGCCGAAGACGGTTCCGTGCTCGCCCGCGACGTCGTCGGCCGCCCCGGCGACGAGTTCGAGCAGTTCGTGGTGGGCGATCCGCTCGCGGTCGGCGACGGCGTCGGCGACCGCGTCGGCGAAGGCGGCCGTCGCCTCGGGACCCTTGTTCGCGGTCGCCTCGGAAACCGCGTCCCCGATGTCGACATCTTCGGTGTCGTCGGGGGAACTCCAGCGCATCTCGCGGCCGTAGTGGCGGTCCCGGAACGCGTCGATCACCGAGTCGGCGGTCTTCTTGCCGACGCGGGTGAACTCCTCCTGGAGAAAGCCCGAAATCGTCTGCGAGTCCGTCGCCGAGAGCATCTTGATGACCGTTCCGAGCTCGACCCCGTGGGGGTGAGGTCGGATCTCTTCGGTCTCCTCGGGGAGCTGGTCGGTCCCGCGCTCGAACTTGAAGTGGGCGTTGGGCTCCTCGAGCTCGAGGCGGGCGTGGGGGTTGACGACTGCCGTGTGCTTGACGTAGTCGTGGAGCTGCTGGCGGGCGCGCATGTTCCCCTCCATCTCGAGTTCGATGCGGGTGCCGTGGGGACGGTCCCAGCTGGTGGTCTCCTCGACGCTGATCTCGGGTTCGTTCTCGTCGGTGTCGACGATGAGCTCGAAGTACTCCGCCTCGCTCGAGCCCTGGGTTCGGCTGGTGATCTTCGCGGGTTTCCCGCTGGTCAGCTGGGAGTACAGCACGGCCGCGGAGATGCCGATCCCCTGCTGGCCGCGGGACTGTTCGCGGGCGTGAAAGCGAGAGCCATAGAGCAGCTTGCCGAAGACCTTCGGAAGCGACTCCTTCGTGAGCCCGGGGCCGTTGTCCTCGACGATCAGCGTGTAGTAGTCGCCCGACTCCTGGATCTCGACGTAGATGTCCGGCAGAATACCGGCCTCCTCGGCGGCGTCCAGGGCGTTGTCGACGGCCTCCTTGACGGCCGTGACCAGGCCCCGAGCGCCGCTGTCGAAGCCGAGCATGTGCTTGTTCTTCTCGAAGAACTCGGCGATGGAGATCGCTTGCTGGCTCTCGGCCAGCTCCTCGGCGATCCCCGACTCCTCGCCGAGCGTCGACTGGAACGACGTCATCGTCTCCCTGTACTAACGGCGGGGGTAAAAGCCGCACGCTACCGAAGTGAAAGTGAACTACTGCGAGTCGCTCTCCTCGGCCGCGTCGTCGGGCCGGGGAACCGAGTCGCCGTCGTCGATCGGCGGCCAGTGCCACGCGTCCGCCTGGACGACCCCCAGCAGGTTCCGTCGGCGCTCGGTCAGCTCCTCGAGGGCATCCTCGAACGCCTCGTCGTCGGCGGTCGGGATGCCGTCCTCCCGGAGGCGGTCCAGGTCGGGCCGCGGGGGCTCCTCGTCGGCGGGCTCGATGAACGCGGTCTCGAGCGTATCGAGGTAGCTGTCCGTGCTCGAGCGGGCGTTCTCGACGAGGGCGGGGTCGAGCTGGACGTCGTCGTCGACGCCGTAGCGAAACAGCGTCATGGCCTCGTCGAAGACGGGGACGGCCATCGCCGAGGCCCGTTCGCCCTTCTCGCTGTGGTAGTAGTGGAGGATGGGGTAGGCCTTGTGCTGATCCGCGAGCTCCGAGAGGTCGGAAGCCAGCGACTCGACGGGGAGATCTAGCCCGTCGAACCCCTCGTCGGTCCAGCCCGCGCGGACGAACTCCTCGCTGCGCTCGCCGAGCCCGGTGACGCTGTTGGCGAACGCCCGCTTCTCGGAGACGGCGCCGATCACGGTGAGGATGTAGGAGACGCCGAGCGTGACGAAGGCCATCCCCGTCGCCGTCGTGAACGAACTCGCGATCTCCCAGACGCCCGTGGTCGGCGAGTAATCCCCGTTCCCGTTCGTGAACATGGTGTAGGCGACGTAGTAGAGCCGCCCCGTCCAGTCGGCGGGCACCCCAGTCTGGGGGTCGACGAGGGCGACGTCGCCGCCGGCGAACAGGAACGTCCAACCGAGCCACAGCAGCGCGATCCACATCGAGAGCGTCAGCGTGAGAATCAGCGGACCGGCGATGCTCAGCGCCCGGGGGTGATCCCTCGTCAGTATCCGAAGGCCGCGCCAGACGGCCGTCGTCAGCCGTCCGGAGAGCGGTCCCGAGCCGCCGTCGACCCACAGCGCCGTCCAGATGATGTCGACGATGACCGCGATCAGCGCGACTGTTCCGACCGCGAGGTACAGCGGTTGCATTTCCGGAGGCTACCGTCTCGAGGACCGTCAACGACACGCCGGTTACTGCACGGTCGGGGGGTCCGGACCCGTCGTTACCGGTCGTCCTCGACGACGTCGGCCATCACCTGCGCGATCTTCCTGTTGGTCTGGGGGCTGTAGTGGCCGCCCTCCCCGCGCTCGACGTACAGCGACTCGACGTCGCCGCCGCCCGAGAGGTGGGTCGCCATGTCGACGGTCTCGAGGTCGTCGTACTCGGTGTCGAGCCGTTCCATCAGGTCGCCGTAGATCGGGCCGTGCTCGGCCTCGTACTTCGCGTACCGGAGCTGCTGGACCATCACGAACACCGGCGTGAACCCCTGCTCGTCGGCGTAGTCGACGAACTCCTCGATCAGGGCGTCGAACAGGTCCTCGTGGGTGTCGAACAGCCGCTCGTGGTAGCGGACCCGGGGCCGTTCCATCCGCAGTTCGGTGCGGGTCTTGGCGTCGTCGAGGTCGATCCCCGGAATCGCCCGACCGGAGCGTTTCTCGAGTTCGATCCCCGCCTCGTAAAGGGCGTGGCGGACGTTCTCCGCGTCGTCGAGCAGATCCGCGGTGTAGGGTCGGGAGGCGTGGTGCGGTTTGAACCAGTGGTCGTAGTGGAAGTCGTGTTCCCGCAGGAAGTCGGCCTTCGACTCGAGGTCGAGCAGGTCCTCCTTCTCCTCGATCGGACTCTCGATGCGTTTCAGCGCGCCGTCCTCGAGGGTGTAGCGAGGTTTGACCGCCAGGATGTTGCCGAACTCCTGGTAGTGTTTCCACACCGAGAGGATTCGGGCGATCGAGGAGGCGGTGACGACCACGAAGACGTAGTCGGTTTCCTCCTCGGGGTACTGGCGTTTCAGCCGCATCAGCGCCTGGTCGAGCCCGTAGTTCCCGCCGCCGTAGTTGGCGACGTGGGTGTCCAGTTCCCGGGCCAGGTAGTGCTGGAACGTCTCGTCGTCGTCGACCTCCCGGCAGAAACAGTAGGAGTCGCCGTACGTCGAGACCGTCACCTCGGCGTCCTCGTCCCGCTCTTTCGCCCGACAGACCCGGCTGCCGTACTCGTCGGTCGAGTAGGTGACGACGCTGCGGACCTCCTCGCCGGGGAGGTGGTCGCCCGTGTCCTTCTGTTTCTCCCGGTTGGGCTGGGGAACCCAGCCGAGTTCGGCGTCGAAGCTGCTGAACTTGCCCAGCAGTTCGCGGTCGATCCCGGGAAACTCCTCGGTCGCGACGGAGGGGTTTCGCTCGAGCGCCCGGTAGGAGACGCGCTCGAGAGCGACCGCTGCCACGAGTATCGCACCGACAAGCGCGACGTACGGAAGCATTCGGCCGGTGGTTTCTGAGCGACCCCGAAGTGGGTTGGGCCGGCAATGGCCATCGCACCGCCGACCCCGCGGGTCAGCGGACGACGGTGACGGGAACCGGCGAGTGCCTGACGACGACCTCGGCGACGCTGCCGAGCAGGAGCCGCGTGACGCCCGATCGCCCGCGACTCCCCATCACGACGTGGTCGAACTCGTGTTCCTCGGCGCAGTCGATGATCTCCCGGGCCGGCGGGCCGATCCGGCTCCGCTTCTCGAGGGAAACTCCGCGTTCGGCCGCGATCCGCTCGGCGCCCTGTAGCTGGTCGTCGGCCTCCTCGAGCAGGTCTCCGATCTCCTCGCCGGGATCGGAATCGCCGGTGGCGTTCGGGAGCAGCGGGACGCTGTCGGTGTCGACGACCGTCAACGCGAGGAACTCGCCGTCCGGGAACAGCCCGATCGCGTACTCGAGGGCCTCCCGCGCGGGCGCCGAGCCGTCGAACGGGACGAGGATTCGGGGTGGCATGCTATCGAGAGACTAGGGAAGGACGCTCTTGAGTCTGCCACCTGAACGACCGCCCGCGACGGCGATCTCGCCGGTTCGAACCCGGGGCTCGAGCGATCACAGCGCGAGGTAGGGGCCGACGCCGAGCAGGACGGCCCCCAGTGCGACCTTCAGCCGCGCGGGATCGACGACGTGGGCGACCCTCCAGCCGACGACGACCCCGAGAAGCAGCGGCGTCCCGACGACGACGGCCAGCGGGAGGAGGACGTCGCCCTGGACGGCGTAGCCGGCGGTCGCGAACGCCGCGATGAAGATCGACTGCACCTGCGCGACCGCGACGGCGAGCAACATCGGGACTCCGACCAGCACGAGCGCCGGCACCGCGAGGACGGGGCCGCCGATTCCGAGCAGACCGCTGGCGACGCCGAGAACGAGCCCCAGCCCGGCGAGCGCGGCCTGTCCCTCTCGAGTCAACGGATCGATGTCGACGATCGGCGTGAACCCCCGGCGCTCGCGGTAGAGGATGACCCCGCCGACGGTCGCCGCGACGCCGCCCAGCAGGATCCCGAACAGCGACCGCGAGACCAACGGGTTGATCTGGGAGCCCAGCAGCGCCCCGAGAACGCTCGAGAGGCTGAGCACGATCGCGATCGCCCGGCTCTCGCCGGTTTTCATCTCGCCGGAGTAGAGGTAGGCGACGCTGCCGACCAGCCCGGTGACGATGAACGTCGCGTGGGCGGTGCCGGCGACCTGACTCGAGGGAAGCGGCGTCAGCGAGTACAGCGCGATCGTCACGAAGATCCCGCCCGGACCGATAGTGGTGATGCCGATGCCCGAGAAGAACGCGATACAGACGAGCAACAGCACCAACGCGAAATCGAACGGGAGTCCGAGCATGACGGTATCGGGTCGATTAGCTCGGCGGACGTGATTCTTCCGGTAGCGAAACGGATCGATTCTCGGACGGCGCTATCGCCGTCGGTCGCTCACAGGATGTTCACGATCGTCTCGTAGAGCGACTGGACGGTCGTCGCGCTACCGAGCAACAGGACGATCCCCGCGGCGAGAAACGCCGCGTTCTCGTACCACTCGACGTCGGAGAACTCGTTGACGGCGCCGATGAGCGCGAAGACGGTTACCGGGAGTCCGACCGCGCCGTTGACGGCGGGCATGACGATCGCAAGCTGAACGGGACCGAAGCCCGTGTACACGAGCAGCAGCAACGCGACGCTCGCCGAGAGCACGATCAGGCCGATGACCGTCCGTCGGAAGGCGGCGTCCCCGAAGACGGTGCGGCGGCCGAGCGACTGGGGGATCATGAACCCGGCGCCGAACAGCGTTCCCGTCGCCGAGGAGATCGTCGCGAGAAACACCGCGACCATGAACACGATTAACGCGCCCTGGCCGAGGATCCCCGCCAGCGGGACGCCCGGCCCGGTCAGGGTCATCTCGCCCCCCGTAAGCGTGACTGCCGAGACGATCATCACGAAACTCCCGATCAGCAGCGTCGTCGCGATCCCGACGGCGTTGTCCTGGCGGTACCGCCGGAGGTCGGTCCACTCCTTGGTCGGCTGGATGCTCGACTGGATGAAGAAGTTCGGCCAGTAGACGGTCGTCCCCAGGAGCGCGATGACGGTCGTCAGGTAGCCGATGTCGCTCTCGAGCACCGGCTGGAGGCCGGCAGCGACCGACTGCCAGGGGACGTCGAGCCCCGCCAGAAGCAGGCCGTACGAGCCGAAGACAGCGAACACCATTACGGCGATCGCCGCCTCGATCCGGTCGTAGACTTTCAGCTGAACGAGCCCGATGCCGAACCCGGCCGCGAGCGAGATTCCCACGAGGACGTTGTCCAGGCCCGGGACGAGCCACGCGAGCGCCGCGCCGGCGACGGCGTAGTTCGAGACCGCCCAGAGCGCGGACATCAGCGATATCGCGACGACGAGCGCGGAGCCCCCGACCGGCAGCGTATCGACGATGTAGTCGGCGAGGGGTTCGTCGGCCACCGCGAGCCTGGCGCTCATGTCGTGGAGCGCGATGTCGATGAGGAAGGCCAGCGGGAGCACCCACAGCAGGGAGAACGCGAAGTTCGCGCCGGCGTCGGCGAGGATGTAGACCGACCCCGCGCCGAAGACGTTCGCGGCGAACAACACGCCGAGCCCGTACCGATAGAGCGCGCTGTGAATCGTTTCGCCTCCGGGGATCGCCTTCACGACGTCGGACGCCGTCGCCGAGCTCACGTGCGATCACCTCGAGAGCCGGGCCGACGGAGAGGTTCGTCGGTGAGACGGCCGTCGACTCCGGTCGGCCGTCCCGCGTTCGCCGACATCGGTGCCGACGGGTCGTGCCCGGAGTTCGACCGTCCGGGCGGGGTTTCCTCGAGCGTCGATTCGTCCGTGCGCGTAGGTGTGCCTTGCATACTGGAAACCGGCGGTAGTGGCTAGCTGTTCGAGCGTGAGTACGGGGGGATCGTCTCGGATGCGAACGGCGTATCGATCACGATTCCTCATCCGTCACACCGATCCGGAGCGTGGAGAGTCGCCGGCCGGCAGGCGAAGGCGGTCGCGCTCGCGCGCGTACGCGAAGTTTTATACCCAGCCAGGCGCTACCCGAAAACAGGTTTCTCATGTCCCAGGAAAGCGAGTACGGCGCCGGACAGATCCAGGTCCTCGAGGGCCTGGAAGCTGTACGAAAGCGGCCAGCGATGTATATCGGCTCTACCGACGCGCGGGGGCTTCACCACCTCGTCTACGAGGTGGTCGACAACTCGATCGACGAGGCCCTCGCCGGCCACTGCGACGATATCACCGTCACCATCGAGGCGGACGGGTCGGTACTCGTCACGGACGACGGCCGCGGGATCCCCGTCGACACCCACGACGAGTACGACCGCCCCGCGCTCGAGGTCATTCTGACGGTCCTCCACGCCGGCGGGAAGTTCGACAACAAGTCCTACCAGGTTTCGGGCGGCCTCCACGGCGTCGGCGTCTCCGTGGTGAACGCCCTCTCGGAACGCCTCGAGGCCGAGGTCAAACGCGACGGCGGCGTCTTCCGCCACGCGTTCGAGGGCGGCGAACCCGTCGGCGATATGGAACGGGTTCGCGATATGGAGCCCGACGAGGAAACCGGAACCGAGATCCGGTTCTGGCCCGACAGCGATATCTTCGAGACCGGCGAGTTCTCCTTCTCGACGCTGTCGAGCCGGCTGCGCGAGCTCGCCTTCCTCAACTCGGGGGTTCGCATCAACCTCCGCGACGAACGCGAGGAGACCGACGACGGCGCCGCCGTCGAGGAGACCTACGAGTACGAGGGCGGCATCCGCGAGTTCGTCGAGTACTTGAACGAGACGCGCGCGGTGATGCACGACGACGTCATCTACTTCGAGGACGAGGACGAGAACGTCCGGGTCGAGGTCGCGATGCAGGCGACCGAGGACCTCCAGGGCTCGATTCACGCCTTCGCGAACAACATCAACACCCGCGAGGGCGGCACCCATCTCACCGGGTTCAAGACCGCGCTGACGCGGGTCGTCAACGACTACGCCAACGAGCGGAACCTGCTGGGCGACGTCGACGGCAACCTCAAGGGCGAGGACATCCGCGAGGGACTGACCGCGGTGATCTCGGTCAAACACCCCGATCCGCAGTTCGAGGGCCAGACGAAGACGAAACTCGGCAACTCCGAGGTTCGAGGGATCGTCGAGGGCGCGATGCACGAGCGACTGGGAACGTATTTCGAGGAACACCCCGACACCGCCGAGGCGATCGTCGCCAAGGCCGTCGAGGCCGCCAAGGCCCGCAAGGCCGCCCAGAAGGCCGAGGAGCTCACGCGCCGGAAATCGGCGCTCGAGTCGACGTCCCTGCCGGGAAAGCTGGCGGACTGCCAGACGCGAGACCCCGACGAGGCCGAACTGTTCATCGCGGAGGGCGACTCCGCCGGCGGCAGCGCCAAGCAGGCCCGGAACCCGGAGTTCCAGGCCATCCTCCCCATCAAGGGGAAAATCCTGAACGTCGAGAAGCACCGACTCGACCGCATCCTCGAGAACGACGAGATCCGCAACATGATCACCGCGATCGGTGCGGGGATCGGCGACGAGTTCGACATCGACGACGTCCGGTACAAGAAGATCATCATGGCGACCGACGCCGACGTCGACGGCGCGCACATCCGCACGCTCCTGTTGACCTTCTTCTACCGGCACATGCGGCCGCTGCTCGAGGGCGGCTACGTCTACGCGACCCAGCCGCCGCTGTACCGCATCCGGTACCGCGGCGAGACCTACGACGCGATGACCGACGCCGAGCGCGACGAGATCGTCGAGGAGGTCTGCGACGGCAACCCCTCCCAGGTGCAGCGGTTCAAGGGGCTCGGCGAGATGAACCCCGAGCAGCTCTGGGAGACGACGATGAACCCCGAGAACCGCATCTTAAAGCAGATCACCGTCGAGGACGCGGCCGCGGCGGACAAGATGTTCTCCGTGCTGATGGGCGACGCGGTCGAACCGCGCAAGCAGTTCATCAAGGACCACGCACCGGAAGCCGAGTGGATCGACATCTAAGTGATCGAATGCAGACAACTACGCAACTACCAGCGGTGACTGTACACGCATGAGTTCGGAAGTACCCGATCCGACGGATATCGAGGCGGCATCGGTCGATTCCGTCCGGATCGAGAACGAAATGGAGCAGAGCTACATCGACTACGCGATGAGCGTCATCGCGGGCCGGGCCCTTCCCGACGTCAGGGACGGTCTCAAGCCCGTCCACCGGCGCATCCTCTACGCGATGCACGAGCTGGGCGTCTCCTCGGGCTCGAGCCACCGGAAGTCGTCCTCGATCGTCGGGGAGACGATGGGCGACTACCACCCCCACGGCGACAGCGCGATCTACGACACCCTGGTCCGGATGGCCCAGGACTTCTCGATGCGGTATCCCCTTGTCGACGGCCAGGGGAACTTCGGTTCGATGGACGGCGATCCGGCCGCGGCACCCCGGTACACCGAGGCCCGGATGGCCCCCGTCGCCGAGGAGTTGCTCGAGGACATCGAGAAGGACACCGTCGACTTCTCGGCGAACTACGACGACCGCCTGCAGGAGCCGGACGTGCTGCCGGCGGCGTTCCCGAACCTGCTGGTAAACGGATCCTCGGGGATCGCCGTCGGGATGTCGACGAACATCCCGCCGCACAACTTAGGCGAGGTGATCGACGCGACCGTCGAGCTGATCAAGAACCCCGACGCAACCGTCGAGGACCTGATGGACCACGTCAAGGGGCCGGACTTTCCGACGGGGGCGAACATCGTCGGCCGCGACGCCATCTACTCGGCGTACAAGACCGGCCGCGGCCGGGTTCGGGTTCGCGCCGAGTTCGAAGTCGAGGAGTGGAAGAGCGGTCGCGAGCGGATCATCATCACCGAGTTACCCTTCCAGGAGAACAAGGCCCGCATCGTCGAGCGCATCGCGGAGGACGTCAACGAGGGCGACCTCGAGGGGATCACCGACCTGCGCGACGAGTCCGACCGCGACGGCGTTCGGATCGTCGTCGAACTCAAACGCGGCGCGAACGTCGAGGTCGTCAAGAACAAACTCCTCGAGAGTCACCTCGAGAAGACCTTCGGCATCATCAACCTCGCGCTGGTCGACGGCCAGCCCCAGGTGCTCTCGCTCAAGGAGACCCTGGAGGAGTACGTCGACCACCGCCGCGAAGTGGTGCGACGGCGCAGCGAGTACGACCTCGCCGAGGCCGAGGACCGGGCCCACATCCTCGAGGGGCGGCTGAAAGCCGTCGAGAACGCCGAGGACGTCGTCGAACTGATCCGGGACAGCGAGGACCGCTCCGCGGCGAAGGCGCGACTTCAGGAGACCTACGGGTTCTCCGAGGAGCAGGCCCAGCACATCGTCCGGATGCAACTCGGCAGTCTCACCTCGATGGAGGCCGCCGAGATCGAGTCCGAGTACGAGGAGGTCCAGGCCGAGATCGAACGGCTCACCGAGATCCTCGAGAGCGAGTCCGAACTGCTCGCGGTCATCAAAGAAGAACTCCGCGAGATCAAAGACGAGTACGGTGACGAGCGCCGAACCTCGATCATCGAGGACGAGGGGACGGTCACTCACGAGGACCTCATTCCGGAGGAGGAGGTCGTCGTCGTGATGACCGAGGACGACTACGTCAAGCGGATGCCGATCGACGAGTTCGATCCCCAGGGTCGGGGCGGCAAGGGTATCATCGGCGCGGACGTCAAGGAGGGCGACCGCGTCTCGACGGTGTTCCGGGCGAACACCCACGACTACCTGCTGTGTTTCACGAACCGGGGGAAAGTGTACCAGCTCAAGACCTACGAGATCCCCGAAATGGGCCGCACCGCCCGCGGGAAGTCCGCGGTCAACATCCTCGACCTCGACCCCGGCGAGGACATCACGGCGATCGTCGACACCGACGCCTTCGGCGACGGCGAGTACGTGACGATGGTCACCCGGAACGGCTACGTCAAGCGGACCGCCGGCGAGGAGTTCGACAACATCCGTTCGACGGGGATCATCGCCGCCGATCTCGAGGAGGGCGACGAACTCGTCGACGTCGAGGTCACCGACGGCTCGACGGACCTGGTAATCGCGACCGAGGGCGGGATGACGATCCGGTTCGACGAGGCCGAGGTTCGCGCGATGGGCCGGAACGCCCGCGGGGTAAACGGGATCAAGCTCACCGACGACGCCGTCGCCGGCCTGGTCGCGACCGACGAGACCGACGAGCGAGCCCTGCTGACCGTCACCCGGAACGGGTACGGAAAGCGGACGCCGCTGTCCGAGTACAGCCGTCAGTCCCGCTACGGCAAGGGACTGATCGACATCAAGACCGACGACCGGAACGGTCCCGTCGCGACCGTCAAGGCCGTCGACGACGACGATCACCTCGTGATGATGAGCGAGCGCGGTCAGATCGTCCGCACCCGGGTCGACGAGGTCTCGACCGTCGGCCGGAACACGATGGGCGTGATCGTCATGGACGTCGAGGACGGCGACGCCGTCGCGAGCGTCGACGTGCTACCGGCCGCATCCGTGGCCGACGAAAACGAGCGCGCTGACTAGAACTGAGGCCGTCGCGGTTTCGGTTTCGAAATCGAGAGACACTACAAACGGAACTGAGCGGTCGATCCCAGTCAGTCAGTGGTTCGGCTCCTCGGCGGGCGCAACCATGTCGTCGATGCGCAGGATGAGGATGTTGTTCGTGTCGTCGCGTCCGTCGAGGGTGCCCTCGACGACGAGTTTCGACAGCGGCGTCGGACCGACGGTGACCGAGTCGCCCTCCTCGATTCCGTCGGAGGTTCCCTGCATGTGGATCTCGGCCCGACAGAGTTCAGGGTGGTGGACGCTCGAGAGGTCGATCTCCTCGACGATGACGTCCTCGAGCGGTTCGCCCTCGTGTTCGATCGGAACCGAGGCGGGATCGTCCATCTGCTGGATCTCCAGCGCCTCGAAGGCGGCGGCGGTCGGCTTGTAGCCGCCCTTCGGTCCCGGAACGCCCTCGACCAGCTGGAGGGCCTTGAGACTCTGCATCTGGTTGCGGATGGTTCCCGGATTGCGGTCTACCTGTTCGGCGATGTCCTCGCCCTTGATCGCGTCCTCGGATTCCTTGTGCAGGTTCGTCAGCGCGCGGAGAATCTTCTTCTGACTGGGAGTGAGTTCGATCGATGACATGCTGTAATCTTCGTGATTGATTTCCTTAAACCCGACGGGTAGGCCGGGACGTTCGCTCGATTAGGAGTGGGCGCCCGACGCAGTAATCAGTTTTCATTCCGCCGTCCCCAAGATTCGGCGCCCCGGAGCCGACGCGACGGGCTAGCCCGGCAGGACCCATCCCTCGACGACGACGTCCTCCAGGAGGAACATCAGCGCGACACCGACGACGAACGTCGTCGCGTTGAGACGCGTCACGATCGCATCGGCGTCGAACCGGATGAGGTCGGCGAGTTCGACCAG
The DNA here is from genome assembly GCF_012163165.1 of Natronococcus sp. JC468. Lineage (NCBI taxonomy): Archaea > Methanobacteriati > Methanobacteriota > Halobacteria > Halobacteriales > Natrialbaceae > Natronococcus > Natronococcus sp. JC468. The sequence continues at coordinate 87,678 of NZ_JAAVUO010000008.1, read as the reverse complement.
CACCTGCAGGATCGCGCCGATCGCGATCGCGTAGAAGACCATCGCGAGCAGCGCCGAGTCCGCGAGGCTCCCGAGCCAGCCTCCCAGGATGACCGGGCCGCCGGCGAGCACGCCCATGATCGCGAAGTGGTGAAGCGGCGGGCTCGTCCTGTCACGGGCGACCGCCGCCACGACGGTCGGTCCCTCCATGATGTTGTGCATGACGAACCCGATCACCAGGAGCGTGACGAGTTCGCCCCGTCCGAGGACGAACGCCGTCCCGATGGCCAGTCCCTCGCCGATGCTGTGGAGACCGAGCGCAACGGCGATCAGGTACGCGACGTGGAGGCCGCTCTTCTCGGTGCCCGCCGCCGTTCGCTGGCGCCACTTACTGAGCGCGTACATGATGCCGAACGTCGCGGCCACGCCCCCGATCGCGGCGACCGACGCGAGCGACGCGCGCTCGAGTTCGGCGCCGTAATCGAGGACCTCCCCGATCATCTCGAAGGCGATAAAGGCGAGCACGCCGGCCGAGAGGGCGAGAAACCCGTGGACGAGTCGATAATCCAGCGCACGGATGAACGGGAACCAGAGCATGCCGACCGCGACCGGGACGACCCCCGCCAGAAAGCCGACGATCGTGAGCATCCGGAGGATGTCGGCGGTGCTGGCTCCCGCCATCGACTCGATGTCGCCGAACGGAGACGTAACGACGAGTAGACCGACGACGAAGGCCAGAACGCCGAGTGGAGCGATAGCGAGAAACCAGTGTGGCACTCGTTCGTGGATGGGTAACCCGTCATCCATCGGACGACACCTCGATCAGGTCGCTTCGCTGTCTCATTGGAACACTATTAGACACGTCTAATCATATGCCTTTCTCACGCAGCACTCGACCGAGGCGAATCAAACGTCGATGCTGAGCGATGACGCTTCGACGTTCGATACTGGTCGCTCACTGCTCGGCGTCGATCGGTCGTGCGACGCGGACGTGGTGGGCGACGGACTCGGGTAGCGACACGGCGTCCTCGCGCCCGCTCGAGCGTGCCGTCACCATCCCGAACGGTGCGACCTCGACGATCTCGAGTTCGACGCCCGGTTCGATCCCGTGTTCGGCCAGATACGAGAGGATCTCGGGATCGCGGTCGGCGACCTCCTCGACGACGACGACCTCGCCCTCTTCGAACTCGGTTACCGACTCCCCCTCTCGGCGCTCGGGCGGTTCGAGGTCGGCGCCCGGGATCGGCGACCCGTGGGGGTCGACCGTCGGCTCCTCGAGTGCTGCCGCGACGCGGGCCTCGAAGTCCTCGCTGATGTGGTGCTCGAGGCGGTCGGCCTCCTCGTGAACCTCCGACCAGTCGTAATCGAGGTGTTCGGTCAGGTACGACTCCAGCAGTCGGTGGTGGCGAACGACCTCGAGGGCGACGGTCTCGCCCTCGTCGGTGAGGGTGACCCCGCGGTACTTCTCGCGGTCGATCAGGCCCCGCTCCTCGAGTTTCTCGAGCATGCTCGTGACCGTCGGCGACGTAACGTCTAACTCCTCGGCGATCGCCGACGTCTTGATCCGGGCGTCGGTCCCCTGCTGGAGCTGGTAGATGACCTTGAGGTAGTCTTCCATCACGTCGCTCAGCATCATTTCGCTCGAGTTTCGAGCCGTCTAACCCTAAACCTATCGGCACCGATATTCCGGGGAAACCGGCACGAACAAAACCGTGCCCGCGAATGTCGTCGTATGGGACGGACCGTTCGAATTATCGGTGCGCCGATGGACTACGGAGCGAACCGTCGCGGCGTGGACATGGGACCGTCGGCGATCAGGTACGCGGGACTGGCTGACGGGCTCGAGGACGCCGGGGTCGAACCGGTCGACGCCGGCGACCTGCACATCCCCCGCGCCGAGGAGCGCGACCCGGACGCCGCACAGCCTCGAGAGGGAAACGCCAAGTTCCTCCGGGAGGTCGGCGACGTCTGTTCGCGACTCTCCGAGGAAGTCGCGGCGGCGATCGAGGAGGGGGCGTTTCCGCTGGTCCTCGGCGGGGACCACTCGGTCGCGGTCGGATCGATGGGCGGGGCTTCGCGGACGGCGACGCTGGGCGCGGTCTGGTTCGACGCTCACGCCGATCTCAACACCCCCGAGTCCTCGCCGAGTGGCAACGTCCACGGGATGCCCCTCGCCGCGGCGCTGGGTCGGGGCACGTTCGCCGAGATGGAGTGGGCGCACGCACCGAACCTCCGCGAGGAGTCGATCGCGTACGTCGGCCTGCGCAGCATCGACGAGCGCGAGCGCCAGTGGGTTCGCGACAGCGAGATGACCGCCTTCACGATGGCCGACATCGACGAGCGCGGCATCACCGCCGTCGTCGAGGACGCCCTCGACGTCGCGACGGCCGGCACCGACGGGATCCACGTCAGCCTCGATCTGGATTGGCTCGACCCGAAGGCGGCCCCCGGCGTCGGGACGCCGGTTCGGGGCGGGGTCACCTACCGCGAGGCCCACTCGGCGCTCGAGCGAGTCTCGACCCGCGACCAGCGCGAGGACGTCCTTCGCTCGATGGACGTCGTCGAGGTGAACCCGATCCTCGACGAACGAAACGAGACGGCGACGCTCGCCGCCGACCTCACGGCGAGCGCGTTCGGCAAGCGGATCCTCTGAGCCGACTGCACTTCGGTGCGTGTGAACAGTACACGGTGCGGTTTCAGTTTCAACACCTTTGTATCGGAGTGTTTCGGAGTGACAGGTATGACAGAAAACGTCGTCGTGCTCGGCGCCGGCTACGCCGGGGCCGGTGCGGTCAACACGCTCCAATCCGAACTCGATGACGACGCGCGGCTGACCTGGGTCGCCGACGTCGACTACCACCTCGTGCTCCACGAGTCCCACCGCGTGATCCGGGATCCGGACGTCCAGTCCGACATCACCATCCCGGTCGAGGAGATCGCGGCGCCCTCGACCCGGTTCGTCGAGGACGAGGTCACCGGGCTCGACACCGACGAGCAGGTCGTCGAGCTCGCCGACGGCGAGGACGTCGACTACGACTACGTCCTCGTCGCGCTGGGCAGCCAGACCGCCTACTACGGCATCCCCGGCCTCGAGGACCACTCCCTTACCCTGAAGAGCTTAGACGACGCCCTCGAGATCCACGAGGCCGTCGTGGAGGCCAGCCGCGAGGCGACCCGCGGCGACCCCGCCCAGATCGTCATCGGCGGCGCCGGTCTCTCGGGCATCCAGACCGCCGGCGAGATCGCGGAGTTTCGCGACCGCCACCGCGCTCCCCTCGAGATCCACCTCGTCGAGGCCTTAGAGGAGATCTTCCCCGGCAACGACCCCGAGATCCAGCAGGCGCTTCGCGACCTGCTCCAGGACGCGGGCGTTCAGATCCACACCGACGACCCGATCACCGAGGCCGACGAGGACGTGATCCACTTCGACGAGGGCGAGCCGCTTACCCACGACGTCCTCGTCTGGACGGGCGGGATCACCGGACGGGACGCCCTCGAGACGGCCGACCTCGAGAAGGAACACAACCGCGTCAACACCGGCGCGAACTTCCAGACCTCCGACGAGCGCGTCTTCGCGATCGGCGACTCGGCGATCGTCAACCAGGGCGACGGGCCCGCGCCGCCGACGGCCCAGGCCGCCTGGCAGGCCGCCGACGTCGCCGCCGAGAACATCACCCGCGCCATCCAGAACCGACCGCTGAAAACCTGGGAGCACGAGGACAAGGGGACGGTCGTCTCCGTCGGCGAGAAGGCCGTCGCCCACGGCGTCAAGCCCGCGTTCGGTCTCGCGCTTCCCGTCGACACGTTCGGCGGCATTCCCGCGAAACACCTGAAGAAGGCCATCGCCGCCCGCTGGATCGCCGACGTCTCGTCGATGAATCGCGCCCGGAAGGCCTGGCCGTCCCTGTAGTCGCTCGCCGCTCGATCAGTCCTCGGCGAGCGAGTCGCCGTCCATCGGCCGGGCCGGCACGCCCGCGACGGTTTCGCCCGGTTCCACGTCCCGCGTGACCAGCGAGTTCGCCGCGACGCTCGCTCCGGCGCCGATCTCGACGCCCGGCAGGACGATCGCACCCGCCCCGATCATCGCCCGCTCGCCGACGACGACCTCGCCGGTGCGGTACTCCTCCTGGAGGAATTCGTGACAGAGCAGCGTCGCGTCGTAGCCAACGATGGCGTGGTCCTCGACGGTGATCAGCTCCGGCCAGAATACGTCCGGGGTCGCCTCGAGCCCCCAGGAGACGCCCTCGCCCACCGCGGCGCCGAGCCGGCGCAACAGCCAGCGCTTGAACCGCAGGCTCGGCGAGATCCGAACGAGCCAGACGACGACGTAGTTGATCGCGACACGGAGCGGGTTCCGCGCGTCGGGCCAGTGAGCGAGCGAGTTGCGCGGGCTGCGGGTCGCGTGGCGGCGAACGCGGTCGTGTCGGGAGGGCGTATCGTCGGTCACTGCGAGGGGCGTAGGAACCGTCAGCACATGAAACCGATCGATCCGACCGCCGCGAGTCAGCCGTCGACGACTGCGGCGTCGGCCGTCCGTTCGCCGGGAACGCCGATCAGTTCGCGAAACGCCTCGCCGGAGAGCTCGCAGCGGTAGGCGGGCTTGTACATCATGTTCGCGCCGCCGGTCCGTACGTTCCAGGCCGTTTCGATCTCCTCACGCAGGTAGTACTGGGCCCGGACGTTGCCCTCGCGGACGTAGTAGTCGCTGAGCCGAATCGGGTGGCGATCGAACAGCCCTCCGGGCTCTCGACCGTCGACGATCACAACCGGTTTCTCGAGGTAGAGCTCGCCGTCCCGCGCCCGCTTGGCGTGGGCGTTTTCGGGGTGGGCCTCGAGGACGGCCCGCCGCGTCTCGGGGGGCGTCTCCGGGGAGACGACCGCGACCGAGTCGACCGTGACGTAGCCGATCAGGTACCGGTGGGCCCGGTCCCCGCCGGGGCGTCGGAGCCCCGCGTAGAAGCCGACGACGTCCCCGGGCTCGAGGGCGCGCAGCCGAGAGACGTACCCGCTCGTGCGGTGTTCCCCGTAGGTCAGCGCCTCGAAGTTCGGATCGCGATGCAGCGGCCAGGACTCGAGTTCGTCGCCGGTAACCGTCTCGCGGCCGCCGCGGACGGGCTGGGGTTCGATTCGCGTGGTCAGGTCGGCCGCGACGCCGTCGCCGCCCCGAAGCGGCCACGAGCCGAGCGTCTCCGTCTCGTCGGTCGCTCGCGTCTTCTCCGGGATCGGCACGTACTCGAAGCGTCCGTCGTCGTACAGCGGTCCCAGCGCCCCGAGGTTGGTGCTGTCGGCGCCGACGCCCGCAAGAACGACCGTCATAGCCGTTCGTTTCGGCGGGGTGGCGATAAGGCCGCCGGTGTCCTCCGGCGCTTCGACCCCGCGGCTACCAACGTCGCTGGGAATGACGTACTCGACCCTCGAGCCGTACCGTTCCGGGGCGTAAACTCGTCGAATGCGCTATCCGTGAGGTCGTCCCGCCGGCAGGCGGCGGCGCCGCCCCGATTCCGAAACGACGGGACGCGCCCGCGCTGTGACGAAGACGAGTTTCGGTTTCTCGAGGACGGCGTCCGACTACGGCTCCTCGGGGGGCGACCCGAGCGCGTCGACGACGCGAAGCGTCCCGTCGGGACAGTCACACCCCGTCGTCGCGCTGATCGGAACGATCTCGCCGTCGGGACGGATCCACACGGCACAGACCGCACGACAGCGATCGCACACCGCGGCTCGCTTCTCTCGGTTTTCTGCTGTCATTCTCGTTTCGGGCGCGCGGCAGGCGGTCGGCATCGTCCCGCCCGCTCGTCGCTCCCGTTACCGATCGCGACGCCGAACGCGGACATTGAACGGGGTGATCGTCCATTCGAGTTACCAATCGTTTACCGGGATTATCCCGTCTTTCGGCACGTTCTCCGAACCCTTCGACGGTCCCGGCACACTCGAGGGATCCCCGCGGGGCCGACCGCCCTTGGTCGGGACTCGTCGAGTCGTTCGTTCGTTCGCTCCGTCACGACGGTGCATCCGAATTTCCACAGTTCTGCCGCTCACGTTTTTTGTTCGCGACAGAAGTGGGACCGTGGTCGCGGCAACGCCGCACCCTACTCCCATTTCACTCTCCACACGTCACAACGGTCGCTCCGCTCCCTCGTTCGTTGTGTCGTGAAAGTGGGACCGCCGAGAATTGAACTCGGGTCCTACGGACCCCATCCGCAGAGGATACCACTACCCCACGGTCCCGTGCGTTTAGACGGATGGTCGTCGGTCGTTTAAGGGTGTCGTTTCGATTCGGGTGTGTGCACGGTACTCAGACCAGCACGCGCTCGAGGTCGACGACGGTACCCGATTCGGCGTCGGGATCGCCGACCAGTTCGCCCAGACAGACGGCCGCGCCGTCGGGCGTGGTGCAGGCGACGAGCGAGCCCCGTTCGACGTCGTCGGCCTCGAGGACGCCCGGCGCGTAAACCGGCGCCCCCGTCGCGACCTGCTCGGCCGCGCTCTCGGCGATCACCACCCGCGGGATCCCCTCGAGGATCCGTTCGGCGGGATCGACGACCTCGAACAACGGGTCGGGATCGTCGTCCTCGAGCCAGAACGCCAGCGCGTCGTAAAACTCCCGGGCGGTGTGCAGCGTCGTATCGTCGAACGGCGTCGTCGCCGTCCGCCGGAGGTGTCCCATGTGGGCGCCCGTACCGAGCGCGAGTCCGAGGTCGTGACAGAGCTTGCGGACGTAGGTCCCGCTCTCGCAGCCGATCCGCAGGAGGAGGCGACGGTCCTCGGTCTCGAGTACCTCGAGGTCGTAGATCTCGCGGGTGCGAAGCCGCCGGGAGACGGCGCTCTTGCGGGGCGGCTTCTGGTAGATCGGCCCCTCGAACTCCGCGACGACGTCGGCGGCGTCTCCCGGTACCGAGCCGTGACACTCGAGGACGGTAACGTACTCTTTCTCTCCCTCGAGGAAGGTCTGTGCGAGCCGGGTCGCGTCGCCGAGCATCACCGGAAGACAGCCCGTCACCTTCGGGTCGAGCGTTCCGGCGTGGGCGGCGCGGTCGATCGGTTCCGCGCCCCGTTCGGCGAGGGCGTCGGCGACCGCGTCTCGAAGCCAGCCGCTGACCTGGTGGGAGGAGGGGCCGGGCGGTTTGTCGAGGTTGACGACGCCGAACGCCAGCAGTTCGGCGGGCGAGCGCTCCTCGGGTGGGCCACGAAGCGCCATCAGAACTCGTAGTCGACGCCGGTGACCGGGGTCTTTCCCTCGTCGCCGTCGGCGTCGTACTCCTCGACGGCGGTAACCAGCATGTCGAGGACGGCGTCGGGCTCCCAGCGGGCCGTGTTCACCGAGAGGTCGTAGATCGTCAGATCGCGGATGTCGATCCCGTAGTACTCCTGGTAGCGCTGGGCCTCGCTCGCCTCCCGGGCTTCGGTCTCCTCGGTCGCCCGCTCGGGATCTTTCCCCTCGCGCTCGGCGATCCGCTCGCCTCGGACCGCCGCGGGGGCGTCGAGCCAGAACCGGAAGTCGGCGTGGTCGCCCGCGAGCCACCCCGCCAGCCGCGACTCAAGGACGAGGTCGTCCTCCTCGGTGGCGATCTCCCGGAGCCGCCGGTCGAGGTCGCGGTCGATCTGATCGTTCTCCTCGGCCAGCTTGTTGAACTCGAGGGGGGTGTAACCGCGCTCGTCGGCCAGTTCGCGGAAGATGTCCCCGCCGCTGACGTGGTCGAGATCGAAGGCCTCGGCGAGCAACTCCGCGGTCGTGCTCTTCCCGCTTCCTGGCGGGCCGGAGACGGTGAGTAACATATCCGAACTGCGGCGGGGCGGGTAAAATGGGTTTTGAATCGTTCGACGGGATCACCGCCGAGAGTCCAAACGGAGCGAGGACGTGGGCTCGAGACGGCTCAGGTGCCGGGGCTCATGTCGATGTTCAGCGCCTTTCGCAGCAGCTGCGTAAAGCCCATCGAGCACAGGAAGTACCAGACGATCCAGGCCCACATCGGACCGAGAAGTCCCTCGTCGAGCGCGACCTCGCCGACGATCGGCATGATCATCATCCGGTCGGTCTCGGAGAGGTGCCCGCCGCGGATCTTCCAGTACATCCAGAGGAACAGCGGGATCGTCAGCAGCATGATCCAGACCATCGGTCGGAACTGCTCTTTGAACATCCCGATGTTGTCCGTCATCGCCTCCATCTGTTCCTCGCGGACCTCCTCCATCTCCGTTTCGAGGCGTTCGATCTCGGCGTCGCTCGCGCCGCGTTCCTCGGCCGCCTGTTTGCGCTCGCGGACGTCCTTCTGTTTTTCCTGCATCGCCTTCATCCGTTCCTGATACTTGCCCATCCGCTCGGGGTTCATCAGGTTCGCCTGGAGGAGCGTCGAGTACAGCCCCGTCAGCAGCGCGACCGAGAGGATCACGGCGTAAAACGGAAGCGTGGTGTCGAGTGGCCCGAGGACGATATTGAGCGTGCTCCCGACCGTGTTCTGTACCGGATCGAACCAGTAGCCAAACATCAACAGCAGGGCGCCGACGCCGGCCATCTTGTCCCACTGCGACCAGCTCGCGGCGTCCTCGTCGATATCTACGTCGGAGGCCGCGCCGCCGCCACCGTCGCCGTCGAGGGCCTCGTCGTAGGCCTCGCGGTCGGCGATCTCGAACCCCTCGTCGCCGTCGACCAACACACCCTTTTCGATCAGTCGACCCCACTGTCCGCTCGTCAGGTCGTCGTTGACGTCGCCCCACTGGACCTCGCCGCCGTTTCTGTCGGCCTCCTCGCGGATCGCCTCCAGAGCCTCCGCCATCGAGGAATCTTCCCGGACGAGGGCGTTGATCTTCTCGGCTGTACGCGTCATCTGCCAGAGGCTAGGGTACGTCCGATATACAAGTGTTTTTCTTCGCCCGGGCGAGCGACGTCGGCCCGAGGTGTCGAGTCTCTCCTCTCAGGCCGCGTCCTCGATCGTTTCCCTGACGTCCTCCCAGACCTCCTCGGGCGACTGGCCGCCGTCGATGCGCTCGAGGATGCCCTCCTCCTCGTAGTGTTCGACGACGGGCTCGGTGTTCTCCCGGTAGACCCGCAGCCGTTCCTTGACGGTTTCCTCGGTGTCGTCCTCTCGCTGCTCGAGTCGGCCCTCGACCTCGGGGTCCTCCGGCGGGTTGTACTCGACGTGGTAGATATCGCCGGTCTCGGGATCCAGTCGGCGGCCCGTGAGTCGGTGGACGAGTTCGTCCTCGTCGACGTCGAGATACAGGACGACGTCGAGGTCGGTCATCTCGGCGAGCTCCTCGGCCTGCTCTAAGTTTCGCGGGTAGCCGTCGAGCACGTAGCCGTCGGCCTGGGAGAGGGCCTCGTCGACGATGGCGTTGACGACCTCGTCGGGAACGAGTTCGCCCCGATCCATGTACTCCGCGGGCGTGTCGTACTCCGTGTTCATCTCGGAGATGTCCATCTGCTTGTTCGCGCGGAGCGCGTCGCCGGTGGTGACGTGTTCGACGTCGAACTCCTCGGCGATGTTCGCGCTCTGTGTTCCCTTCCCCGCTCCGGGCGCTCCCAGGATCAGGATGTGTGGTCGTGCCATGTTCCCCCGTTCAGCGCCGTCGCATAAAGGCTTAAAGAATCGGGCACGTCGCTACGGGTATGACTCGATTCGACGCCGCCGAGCCGGCGGAGCGACGGAAACTGTACGCTGCGGGGATCCAGGCCCACCGCGAGCGCGGGACAGGGTTCGTCACCTTCGAGGTCGACGAGGACTCCCTCTCGGAGGCCGCGGACCTCGATCCCGAGCTGGGGACGCCGTGGGTGCAGTTCGCCGACGGGACGATCAACCTCGACTGCACCGACGAGGAGCTCGAGTCGCTCAAGGGGCTGCTCTCGGAGTTTCCGGTGTTCAAAATCGACGAAATCAACCGTTCGGAGGAGGCCGAAGGCGTCAACGTTCGGATCAGCGCGAAAGCCGACCCGAACCGGATCGGCCAGTTCGTCGACGCCGTCTTCGCCCGCGTCTACGGCCTCCCCGAGGACGTCCGCGTCTGGCTCGTCGACCTCTGACCTACTCGATGCGAAGCTCGCCGCCGGAGCCGCCGTCGCCCTCTTCCCCTTCGTTCCACTCGAGTTCGAACTCGACGCTGAGCTCGGCGGGGCCGCCCGAACTCGAGGTCTCGCGCTCGGCCTTCACCTCAAAGGTCGGCCGCGCCGGCGGCGCCATCGTGACCGACTCGTCGCCGGCCTCGAGGGTGAACTCGCCGTCGTCGATCGAGTCGGCGACCGACCGAAGGTAATCCGCGATCTCGGGACGCTCCATCGAACGCTCGAACTTGAAGAGTACTTCCTCTGGCATACGCGAAGAAACGATCCGGCAGGTATAGAGTCTATCGTCGAATTCGAAACGGCGAGAACGAGTGGCGAACGTCGGCTGTCAGCCGTTGCATTTATCGCCCCCGGACGGAGACAACAGGATACGTACGCCCGCTCGATTCGAGTCCGAACGCGATCGGCGCGCCGCGCCGAATCGGATCCGGGCCGAGGAACGATCCGTCGCCGCGGAACCGACTCGACCGTTCACCTCTCACTACGCATGACGCTCCCCAGATCTTCGCTCGCTCGACCGCCGTTCCGATCAGAGACCGACGTGGCGCCGACCGCCGCGAGGTGGCCACCGTGCGCGTAATAATCGTCGGCGCCGGCGAGGTCGGCCGATCGATCGCACAGAACCTTCAGGCGTCACACGAGGTCGTCGTCGTCGATCGGGACGAGGAAATCGTCGAGGACCTCACCTACTCGATGGACGTCCTCGCGATCCGCGGCAACGGGACCGAGATCGGCACCCTCCGGGAGGCCGGCATCGAAGACGCCGACCTCGTGATCGCCTCCACCGACAACGACGAATCGAACGTCGTGATCTGCGGCGCCGCCAAGACCAAAAGCGACGCGTTCACGATCGCCCGCGTGCGACGCCGGACGTTGCTCGAGACCTGGCAGGGAAGCCAGGGGGCGTTCGGGGTCGATTTCATGGTCTGTACCGACCTGTTAACCGCCCAGACGATCTTTCGGATCTCCGGGCTCCCCGCGGCCCAGGACGTCAACATGTTCGCGGGCGGGCTCGTTCGCATGGCGGAGTTCGAGATCGGCGAGGACAGCCCGATCGCCGACCGATCGGTCCAGGAGGCCGACTGTTACGACTCGATGACGTTCGCGGCGATCTTTCGCGACGACGAGATGATCGTCGCGAGCGGGGAGTCGATCATCCGCCCCGGCGATCGGGTCGTCGTTATCGGCAGCCCCGACTCGGTGAAGGGGTTCGCCTCGGACATCACGTCCCCGGGTCAGGACGAGGACAAGGAGATCGTAATCATCGGCGCCAGCGAGATCGGGTTCCAGACCGCCCGAGAGTTCGAGGACCACGGCTACGAGCCGCGCCTGATCGAACAGGATCACGAACGCGCCCGCGAGGTCGCCGAGGCGCTGCCGAACACGATCGTGATGGAAAGCGACGCCACCGACACCGAGTTCCTCGTCAGGGAACACATCGACGAGGCGGACCTCGTCGTGGCGACCCTGGACGGCGACGAAAAGAACCTCCTCGCCTCGCTGCTGGCCAAGCGTCTCGGCGTCGATCGAACGATCGGGGTTATCGAGAACCACCAGTACGCCGACCTCTTCGAGCAGGTCGGTGTCGACGTCGCGATCAACCCTCGAGAGGAGACCGCCGAGGAGATCATCCGCTTCACCCACGCCGACCACACCGAAAAGATCGCGATGGTCGAACACGACCGCGCGGAGGTCATCGAGATCGAGGTCGGCGAGAACAGCGTCCTCACGAACCGGCAGATCGCCGAGGCGACCGCCGATCTCCCCGATTGCGTCGTTATCGGCGCGATCTCTCGCGGCGGCGAGCTGATCACGCCGCGGGGGACGACCGTCGTCGAACCGGGCGATCACGTCGTCCTCTTCGTCGACGCGGCGGTGCTCGATCGGGTTCTCGAGGTACTGTAACCGCCGCATCCGTCGCGAGTCCGATCACGGATTCGAGGTCTCTCGACGCGACCTCTCGGAACGGGGATTCGCCCCATTTATGGCTCTCTGCTGGCGTTGGATATGTATGTGGTTGTTATTCGTCGCGACAGAGCGGCCCTCCTCGAGCGAACCAGGGACGACGAAGACCCGACAGCCGATCGAGGGATCCTGAATGCCGCCGTCGACGATCGCCGCCACCGATCGGTGTCGAGCCGGCCTCGAGGTCGACGACCTGTACGAGGAGCGTGAACGATGAGCGACGAGGAGCTCGCGAAGGACCTCGGCCCGCTGGCCGCGCTGACGATCGGGATCGGAACGATGATCGGAGCCGGCATCTTCGTGCTTCCCGGAACCGCGGTGGCGGACACCGGGCCGTTCGCGGCGGTCACGTTCGTCCTCGGCGGCGTCATCGCGCTGTTCACGGCGCTTTCAGCGTCGGAGCTCGGGACGGCGATGCCGAAATCCGGCGGTGCGTACTTCTACATCAATCACGCGCTCGGGCCGCTGTTCGGCTCGATCAGCGGATGGGCGAACTGGATCGGGCTCGCGTTTGCCTCCGCCTTTTATATGTACGGGCTCGGCGAGTACGTCAACACACTCGCCGGCGTTCCGGCGGTCGCGCTCGGGCCCGTGACGCTGGAAGCGGCACAGCTCATCGGACTGGTCGGGGCGCTCCTGTTTATCGGCATCAACTACTTCGGAGCCAAGGAAACCGGCGGCCTGCAGATCGTCATCGTCCTCCTCCTGATGGGAATTCTCGCGCTCTTTACGCTCGTGGGCCTGTTCAACGCCGATATCGGGACGCTCACGTCCGGCGTTCCGCCGGGTTCCACGGGCGAGATCCTTCCCGTGACCGGAATCATCTTCGTCTCTTATCTCGGCTTCGTCCAGATCACCTCGGTCGCCGAGGAGATCAAGGAGCCAGGGAAAAACCTACCGAGAGCTGTCATCGGCTCCGTACTCATCGTCACGTCGGTCTACGCGCTCTTTCTCGTTGTCCTCCTCGCGTCAGTACCGACGGAGCTGGTCGCCAACAACGAAACCGCGGTCGTCGACGCGGCGGTACTGCTGTTCGGCGAGTACAGTATCGCCGGCGTGGGGCTGGGGTTCGTCGGCTGGATCCTGCTGCTGTTCGGCGGACTGCTGGCGACCGCCTCCTCGGCCAACGCCTCGATCCTGTCGTCATCGCGGATCAACTTCGCGATGGGACGCGAGAAGATCGTTACGCCGGCGCTCAACGAGATTCACCCCCAGTTCGGCACGCCGTACAAATCGATCGCCATCACGGGCGGTCTCATCGTCGTCTTCCTGCTAGTCGGGAACCTCGAGTTGCTGTCGACGGCCGGCTCGGTACTCCACCTCATCGTGTACGGCCTCCTGAACGTCGCGCTGATCGTGATGCGCGAGACGGAACCGGAGGGGTACGATCCGGACTTCGAAGTCCCGCTGTACCCGATCGTCCCGATCGTCGGCGCCGTCACGTCGTTCGCGCTGATCGCGTACATCGAGCCGTTCGTCATCCAGCTCTCGGTCGCGTTCGTCGTCTTCGCCGGCATCTGGTACTTTTTGTACGCCCGCTCGCGCGTAGAGAATCGCGGAGTGCTCGCGAACTGGGTACTCGACCGCTCCGAGGAGCTTCCCCAGTCCGCGGTGTCGGCCGTGACGTCCGTCCAGCCGGAAGGCGACGACTACCGCGTGATGGTTCCGCTGGCGAACCCGGCCACCGAGAAACACCTCATCACGCTCGCGTCGGCCATCGCCAACCAGCGAAACGGGACGGTCGTCGCGGTCAACGTCGCGAACGTGCCGGACCAGACGTCGCTGGAGGCTGCTCGAGACCGCGGCGCCCACGACGCGGCCCGCGACCTGCTCGAGCGGGCGCAAAACGACGCCGAGACGTTCGGCGTCGACGTAGAGACCCACGTCGTTCTCTCACACCGCGCGTTCGAGGAGGTGTTCGCCGCCGCGAACACCTACGGCGCCGACATCGCCGTCATGGGATGGGGGCCGGACTCGCACGGCGCGCCCGGCCGAGCCGAGTCGGCGATCGACGAACTCGCGCAGTCGTTGCCGTGTGACTTCCTCGTGTTTCGGGACCGCGGGTTCGATCCGTCCAGAATTCTGGTTCCGACCGCCGGGGGTCCGGACTCGGACCTTTCGGCCGCGGTCGCTCGGATGCTCGAGGCCGAGTTCGACGCTCGGGTCACCCTGCTACACGTCGCCGACGACGAGGACGCGGGCCGGACGTTCCTCTCCGAGTGGGCCGCGGAGCACGACCTCTCCGACGCCGAGTTGCGAGTCGAAAGCGGCGACGTCGAGGAGCGCATCGAACGCGCCGCGGAGGACGCGACGCTGTTGATCATCGGCGCGACCGAGAAGGGGCTACTCTCGCGACTGGTCCGCGGATCGCTGGTGCTCGAGGTGCTCAACCGGGTCGACTGTTCGGTGCTGCTCGCGGAGAAAAAGCACGACCGGGGCCTCCTCGATCGATTCGTCGGTTCCCGCGAGCGGGACGCCCACTCGGAAACGGGCGTCACGACGAATCCGTCGACGCCGACGGTGGAGGGTGCTCCGGAGGAGCGAAATCGTTCGCAATCGGAGCGGTAGTTCTCGCTTCGCTGCCGTTTCGGTCGTGCGGACCCCTCTGTGTTTTGCTTTCGCGCGCGACGAACGGCGGAAACCGACGGTGACGCACACCTCGACCGACGTTCGGCGACGAGGGCGGCCGACGACGCCGACGAGCGTTCCGAGGGCAGCGGGTCTTCTCGAGGGGCGAGCTCGAGGTCCGTCCTCGCCGGCACAGACTCGGTTCTTCGGACCGAACCGGTTCGCGTCTTCGGTCGGCTCGCCGAGAACCGGTACGGAGACCGTCATGTGAGGGGACCACAAGCGACAGAAAAAAGGCCCCACACTCTAACTGGCTCCTGATGGAGCGACACGCGAGCGCTCGAGAGCATCGGTCGAGATCGAAGATATTCGCCCGACAGCGCGCAGCGACGCGAATTCGACGGGGGCGTTTCCAAATAGATAAGTGCCCGCGGCAACCATCGACCGACATATAAGCGGTCTTCAAACGAGGTGAACACAATCTTCAGCGAAACTATGATTCCCATGCAGGCGCAATCACGCGTCGATGTCTTCGATCAGATCTTCCTGGTCTTTCTCGGACTCGGGACGATCGTCGGCATCGTCGTCGTCACGTACACCTTGTACAACGCGTACAAGTATCGAGACGACGGCGGACGGACATCCGACGCAGATACGCCGACACTCGGGGAGTTACCGACTGGAGGAGAGGGCGGTAAGAAACTGTTCCTGTCGTTCGGCCTGAGCGCGATTATCGTCATCTCGCTCGTGGTCTGGACGTACGGGATGCTGCTGTACGTCGAGGATCCCGGCAACGATATCCCGCAGGAGGACGCCATCGAGGTCGACGTCACCGGGGAAGGGTTCGCGTGGTTCTTCGACTACGAGAACGGTGCTTCGAGTACGAGCACCATGACCGTTCCCGAAAACACGCCGGTGTGGCTCAACGTCACAGGTGGTGACGTTTGGCACACGTTCGGCATATCCGAGCAACGCGTAAAAGCCGACGCTATCCCCGGCGAAACCGACGAGACGTGGTTTATGTCCGGAGAGGCGGGTGACACTTACGAGATCGAGTGCTTCGAACTCTGCGGTCCGGGACACACGCAGATGACCGGTACCGTCGAAGTCGTCGAGCAGGAAGAGTTCGATCAGTTCCTCGAGGAGGAAGCACCGGAAGATGAAGGAAACAGCTCTGAAGGAGGAAACGCCAGCGACGGTGGGAACGCCAGCGACGGCGGAAACGCTAGTGACGGCGGAAACGCCAGTGACGGCGGAAACGCCAGTGACGGCGGAAACGCTACCGATGGCGGGAACGCCACCGACGAAGCGAACGCGAGCAACGAATCGGACGGAGGTGACGTCTAATGAGTGACCTCCCGCCGATGAAGTCGGCCAAGCGCTGGCTGGTGACGACCAACCACAAGGACGTCGGTATCCTCTACATCGCGACGGCCCTGTTCTTCCTGGTGATGGGCGGCGTGATGGCGCTGTTGTTCCGGGCCCACCTCTGGCAAAGCGGTGGAACCGGGCTGCTCACGAACAGCCAGTTCAACCAGGCGGTGTCGACCCACGGCCTGATCATGGTGTTCTGGTTCCTCTCGCCGATCGCGTCCGGGTTCGCGAACTACTTCGTCCCCCTCCAGATCGGGGCGAAGGACCTCGCGTTTCCGCGACTGAACGCGCTGAGCTACTGGTTCTACCTGTTCTCGGGGCTCCTGTTCGCACTCTCGTTCTTCCAGGGCGGCTCCTGGGAGGGCGGTTGGACGATGTACGCCCCGCTGAACGTCCCCACGTACACGCCCGCCCTCGAGGCGACCACCGGCAGCAACGCGGCGGTTCTCGCGTTGTTGCTGTTCGTCTTCTCGATCACGATCGGGACGATCAACTTCCTCGTGACCATGCACCGCTCGCGGGCGGAGGGGCTCGGCCTGTGGAACATGCCGCTGTTCAGCTGGTCGTGGCTGTTGACCGTCTGGATGATGCTGTTCGCGTTCGCGGCGCTGCTGGCCGCGCTGCTGTTGCTGTCTATCGATAGAATCTTCCTGACACAGTACTTCGCGACCGATCAGGGATCGGGACTGCTGTGGGGACACCTCTTCTGGTTCTTCGGTCACCCGGAGGTGTACATCGTCTTCTTCCCCGCACTGGGGATCATGTTCGAGACGTTCCAGACGTTCACCGGACGACGGCTCGTCGGCCGGAAGTGGGTCATCATCGCGATGGTGCTGGTCGCGGTGCAGTCGTTCCTCGTCTGGATGCACCACATGTTCCTGACCACCATCAACCTCGAGATCAAGACGCTGATGATGGCAACGACTATCGGGATCTCGCTGCCCTTCGACCTGATGGTCTTCGCGCTGATCTACACGATGGTCAAGGGGCGGGTGCGGTTTACCACGCCGTTCCTGTTCAGCCTGGGCGCACTCGTGTTGTTCATTCTGGGCGGGATCACGGGGGTCTTCCTCGGGGCCGTCGTGCTGGACTACGAGTTCCGGGGAACCTACTGGGTCGTCGCGCACTTCCACTACGTGATGGTCTCGGGCGTGACGGCGCTGGTCGGCGGACTGTACTACTGGTGGCCGAAGATCTCCGGAAAGATGTACTCGGAGACGCTGGGCAAGCTCAGCTTCGCCGTGTACTTCGTCGGGTTCAACCTGCTGTACTTCCCGATGTTCCTGGCCTGGGAGACGCCGCGACGGGTCTTCCACTTCGGCGAGGAGCTGCAGATCTACCACCAGCTCGCGACCGTCGGCGCGTTCGTCCTCGGGGCGGGCGTGCTGTTGGTGTTCGTGACGCTCGCACACAGCTTCCTCGCCGGCCCGCGAGCGCCCGAAAACCCCTGGGAGTTCTCCCGCACGGCCGAGTGGGCGATCCCCTCCCCGCCGCCGCTCGAAAACTGGGACGGCCGTCCCTCCTACGCCAGCGGCCGTCTCGAGTTCGTCGATGACTCGCCGGCTGCGACCGATGGCGGCGTCGCGCAGGGACAGGACGCCGTCTCCCGGACGGCCGAAACTCACGAAGAGGAACACGCCGACCACGCGAGTATCTGGCCGCTCGGCATCGGTGCCGGGATGTTCGCCCTCTTCCTGGGGCTGTCGGGACTGACCCCATATATGGTCCAGTTCGCGCAGGGAACCGGCGTCGCCCCGGAGGGGCTCCAAGGTACCGCCGCCGAACCCACCATCGCCTACCCGATCGTCACCGTCCTCGGACTGGCAATTCTCGCGTACACGCTGTTCAACTTCGGCGTCGAGCAGTTCGACGCCCCGGTGATGAACATCGCCGAGCGCTGGCCGTTCGGCGGTGTCGGTAACACGAAGTTCGGCGTCTGGGTGTTCCTCGCCTCCGACGTCGTCGTCTTCGGCGCCGTGATCGGCGCGTTCGTCTTCATGCGCATCCACATGGGGTGGAACCAGTGGGAATTCGACGCCATCACCATGGCCGGGCTGTTCAACACGTACGTCCTGTTGACCTCGAGCTTCACGGTGATTCTGGCGCTCGTGATGGCCGAGCGGAAGAACAAGCGGGGGCTGCTCGCGACGCTCAGTGCGACGCTCCTGCTCGGGCTGACGTTCATGGGCGTCAAGGCCTTTGAGTACAGCTCCAAGTTCGCCGACGGCCACTACTGGTGGTACAGCATCGAGTACTCGATCTACTACGTCACGACCGGGTTGCACGCGCTGCACGTGATCCTCGGACTGCTGATCGCAGTCTTCATGCTCTACCGCGTCTGGTCGGTCGACGCCTACCTCGAGGACCACCGTCCGGTGGAGTTCTTCGGGCTCTACTGGCACTTCGTCGACATCGTCTGGGTGTTGCTCTTCCCGCTGTTCTACCTGATGTAACGGCGGTCCTCCGTCTCGATTTTTCGTCAACGTCGATTCGACGCTCGAGCCGACCCGCTCGCTGCAATCCGTTTGAAAGAGCGCATACGCCAGCAAAGCGAAGCCGTATCCGACGAACGCGGGTCGAACTCGTCGTCGAGCCACCGAGCACGACACGTTCCGAGCGACCGTACGAGACGAACGGTTCGACCCCGTGCTGGCTCGGAGAGTGCCGTATGCTCCGACGTCCGACCCGTCCCGCCGTCGTTCTCGAGTGTACAGCGATGCTGTCTGGCAGCTCGTCGCTGCCGCGGACGCATCCGTTACCAGAATTCGGCGCCGAACACGAACCGCTGACGGACGTCTCTTCCGACCGCAGCCGGCGCAGAACAGCGAGAGACGACCCGTCCCGTCCGCCCGTCCCAACGCCGCCCGGGAGATAAGGAAGATATAAGTGACCACCACGCTCATTCGGTAGCAATGGCAGGCATTCGTACCTATACCATGGTCTATATTGCGCTTCTGGCGCTTGGTACAGGGAAGTTCGTCCTTTTCGAAATCCCGCAGTTCAGTCAGACGGTCGCGATCGTGGGAACGTTGATCCTCGCGGTAATCAAGATCAGTCTCATCGCGGGGTACTTCCAGCACCTCATCGAGGAGCCGCGCTCCATCTCGTACATGATGGGTCTCGCCGTATTCATGGTCTTCCTGCTGACCATCGCGGCCGGGTACTCCATTCAGTAAGCGCACCGCGTCTTCTCTCCGTCTCGCTCGGAAGTCTTACAGCCTCAGCGACCTCGCCGGTGAACCGAACGCGTACCCCGCGGTAGCTGTCGCCTCGAGATCGCACGCGCCGAACGTTCGATTCGACCGTGTGGAGACGGGTCCGATCGTCCGGACACGACTCGAATCGGAACTCGCGGATAACGCGATGCAAGAACGGTTCTCGAGTGGTCATACGTTCTCGGAGTCGACTCTATGGACGATCACAGCACCCGAGGGGGAGTAACTACGGTAGCCTGAAGAAAGCTGTAGCCGAACATCGAGGGCCGTTCGAGCGCCCCGTCTTTATCGAAGAGGCTGTGACTATCCTCCGGTTCGCCGGGGTATTTTCACGCTGCTTCCGTATCGAACTCGACTCCGAGACCGAGTCTGTCGGTGACTGCGATCGCCCCGGCGGGAGAAGCGACCGTGACGATCGAGGGAGATTCCGCCATCTCAGCCGACGGTCTCTCGGACAGCCTCGAGTAGTTCTGCGACCTCGTCGATCTTGCCGTCGGTCAGCGAGTACTCGTAGCGAGCGACTGGATCGCATTCAGCGCGAGGTATCCCTGCTCTCGACGGCCATCTTCGCGTGGTGAGCGTAATTTTCAGGGTCCGATCCCCGATGTGCCAACCGTTTGCGTACACTGGGGCCTCGTCACGGACGTTGCCGCCGGCAGTTTCCAGACGGGTTCGTCGTAGCACTTGCCGGCAATGTCCCAAAGGGCGATATCGAACGCTGACGCGACTGCGTTGATGAGGTAACGACCGCTGATCGAAGTAGTGGCTTCAGTTCCTCGCTCGGGTGCATAGCCGTCCCTCGATCTCGAGACGAGCAGTCGCGGACAGGGGCGTGGCGTTTCGTCCCGCGACGAAAGCTGCAGGCTTTCGCGCTGCATCAGTGTAATTAGGGAGCACAAGAAAACGCTTTCGGCGGACTCCTACGCGATTTCCCTATTGACACACCGAAAAGAAAACGCGGTACTGGAGTCGCTCGGCGAAGTGTTCTTACTCGTTTCCGAACATCTGGCGCATCATCGGGTGCATCTCCATCATCTGCTCCTCGGCAATCTCCTCGTACAGCTTGTACGTGATGGAGACGGCGAGCAGCAGTCCCGTTCCGGAGACAGCACCGATGGTGCCGAGCATGTTCGCCCAGACGGCGAGCAGGCCGACCAGGGCGCCACCGATGATGGTCACCTGCGGGATGTACCGCTCCATGACCTTCTCGATGACGCCGACGTTCTGCCGGAAGCCCGGGATCTGCATCCCGGAGTTCTGGATCTGTCGGGCCGTCGCCTCCGGCCCCATGTCGGTCGTCTCGACCCAGAAGATCGCGAAGATCGCCCCGCCGACGACCATGAACGTCACGTCGATGGAGATACGGATCAGCACCATCCACGTTTCCTGGGCGACTTCACCGGTCCACCACATCCAGTCCTGCGGCGAGTAGATCGGTGCGACGTAGTAGAAGAACCCGCTGACGGGCTCTCCCTGCGCGTTGTACTCCCCCAGCACCGCGGGAATTCCGACGGTCCGGTTCAGGATCTGGCCCAGGAACTGGATGTTCGCCTGCAGCGCCCGCACGAGGATCATCGGCAGGACGCTCGCGTAGATGAGCTTCACGGGGAAGCGACCGCGGGCGCCTTTCACGCGGGCGTGGCTGAGCGGGATCTCGACGCGAACCGATTCGGCGTAGACGACAATCGCGAAGATCAGAATCGTCGTTAGCAGGGCGAGGATCTGCCCCTCGCCGAGTAACAACGTGCTCAGCGTGTCTCCGGCGAGATCGACATCGCCGAAGATGATCTGGTACCAGTCGTAGAAGAACCCGCCGTCGGCGGGCTGTATGAACCCGGTTACCAGTCGCTGACTGACGCCGGCGATGATGAACAGGCCGATCCCGCTGCCGACGCCCCACTTGCTGACGACCTCGTCCATGTACAGGATGAGGATCCCACCAATGAAGATCTGGACGAACATCAGCGCCTGGATCTGCGTGCTGTCGAACGCGAGTCCGCCGAGGGACAGCGACTGCTGGACGGGGAGGAAGCCGCCTGCGAACACCATCGGGAGCGCGGTCAGCGCGGTCATCATGACGACCAGAAGCTTCTGGAGCCCCTGGTAGAGGACCTGATCCCGGGGGTCGTCGGTGTCGAGACCCAGGAGGTTCGCTCCTCCCAGCAGCTGCATCACGATGCTCGCCGTGACGATCGGACCGATACCAACCTGGAGCAACGAACCGTGTTCGCCGGCAAGGATCGCACGGAACTCTCCGAAGAGGTCGGTCGCACCATCGGCCTGCATCCCAAGCAGGGCGATGTTCGTCAGGAAAAAGTACAACACGAGGATCCCAGCGGTCCACGCCAGCTTCCGCTTGAAGGGAACATGTCCCTCCGGGCGTCGAACTGCCGGCATCCGTGTCAGAACTGGTTCAGCGGCTTCCTTCCATCCCATGCGTTAGTCCTCGTCCTGTTCTGACTCGTCGTCGGCTTCCGCCTCGGCCTCGTCCTCGGCGATCGCTTTGCCTCGTTCGGAGAGCGCCGCCTCACCGCCGGCGTCCTCGAGTTTCTCCACGGCGGCCGCCGAGAAGGCGTCGGCCGTGACCTCGAGGGCGTTCCGGACCTGCCCGGAGCCAAGCACCTTCACGACATCGACCTCGTGGCCGTCCTCGACGATATCGCGAGCGTCGAGCCGGTATCCCTCGTCGGTCTCCTCGGCCTCGCCCTCGGCAGCGTAGAGGACGGCGTCCTCGTCGAGCTTCTGGACGTCGATCTCGGCGACGTCGGCCTGAAGCTCGTCCGGTCGGTTGAAGCCGTGTTTGCCCTTCGGTTCGTAGTTGTGGAACTCGTGTTTGCTGCGGCCGGCGCGTCCGCGTCCGCCGCGGTGGCCGGCTCCTCGGCGGTTCTTGTGGGAGCCGCCGCTGTGCGTCCGCGATCCGCGCTGGCGTCGTTTTTTACTCGTCATGATTTATCGCATCGATTCTAACAGTTGATTAATCTCCTCGGTTGTATGTTTTCCGAGTTGGCCGCCCTCCGCGGTCGGCTTCTTGATTCCCTCGTGACCGCCTCGCGGGGGGTGGAGACGTAGCGTCGGGGAGAGTCCCTGCTCGCGCAGCGTCGTCTCCTCGGCGAGCAGTGCCTCGGCGAGCGCACCGAAGTCGTCGTACTCGGTGTTCTCGGCGAGCCACTCCTCGTCGACGTCGGCCTGTCGTCCCTCGAGGGGCTCCGCTCGCTTTGCGAGGACGGTCTCGAGGACCTCCTGTTCGGGTTCACCGATCGCGACGTAGTCGTTGACCTTCGCGACCATTCCGTCGTAGGCGTCGGTCTCGGGGACGAGCGCGCAGTGGTTGACGCCGTGGATGTTGAGCATCTCCAGGGTGTCCTGGATGTCGGTGTTGCGGTTGACCTCGCCGCGAACCTGCACGACAGCTCTCATCGGTCAGCCACCTCCGCTTCCTCCTGGCCACGAGAGCTCGGGTGACGCGATTGGGAGGCGTTCTCGAGGGCGTTAAACGTCGCC
The DNA here is from genome assembly GCF_012163165.1 of Natronococcus sp. JC468. Classification (NCBI taxonomy): domain Archaea; kingdom Methanobacteriati; phylum Methanobacteriota; class Halobacteria; order Halobacteriales; family Natrialbaceae; genus Natronococcus; species Natronococcus sp. JC468. The sequence continues at coordinate 65,022 of NZ_JAAVUO010000008.1, read as the reverse complement.
TTCGCGAGGTTGACGGTCGTTCGCGTGTTGCCGTGGCTCTTCGTCCAGGCGTTCTCGATACCGGCCAGCTCGAGGACGGCACGAACCGTGTCGCTTGCGGCCAGTCCCAGCCCCTCGGGGGCGGGAACGAGCTCGACCTCGACGGAACCGGCCTTGCCGGTCGTCTGTCGGGTCAGCGAGTGCGGTCGGTCCGACCGATCCTCCCACGAACCGGAGCCTCGTGGGACCTTGATCATGTTTAGCTTCGCGATACCGATCGCCTTCTGGATGGCCGACCCGACCTGGTCGTCTCGACCCTCGGCGTAGCCGACATAGCCGTTGCGGTCACCGACGGCGACGACGCAGCGGAACTTCACGCGTCGTCCGGAGTCGGTCATCCGCTGGACCATGTTGATGTCCAGCACCTCGTCGTCCAGCCCGGGGAGGAGCTGGTCGACGATCTCGGGCTCCTTCAGCGGGAGTCCCGAGTTGAGGGCGTCCTCCATCGTGTCGATTTCGCCCTCCTGGACCATTCGGCCGAGACGGGTGACGGGTTCCCAGCCACCGTCGTTGTAGTTGTTTCCACTCATTCGAGAATCGCCTCTCGTACCTCGTCGAAGTGTTCTGGTAGCTCTGTCGCGTCGAACTCGCCGCCGTACAGCGGCTCGTCGAGCTGCTCGGCGTACTCGGCGATGTGCTCGCCGCGCGTGCGCGACCAGTCCGCGAGTACGCTATCGTTGTGCGGGATCTCGAGGCCGGCGTCGATCGCCCCCTCCTGAACGGCGAACACCTTGTTGCCCGGCGTCGCCTTGTTGAGGCCGATGTCGAGGACCGCTTCCTCGAGGCCGGCGTCGACGGCTCGCTTGCCGGCCAGCAGGCCGGTCAGGTAGGCCGCGGAGATGTTACTCGTGGGTGCTTCCCAGCCGTACTCCTCGAGATCGCTCGAGTGTGCGCTCGCGAGCGTCTCGTCGCCCTGGGGTCCGGGGACGATCAGCTGCGCCGTAGTGTGCTTGTTGCTCTTGCGAGCAACGAGGCGCGGCTTGTCCGATTTCAGCAGGCGCAACCTCTGATGGTAGTCCGTCCGGACCTCACGGCGACGCCGCATCGGAACGTTGTATCGTGGTCCTGTCGCCATTATTGGTCACCGTAGTTGTCGTCGATGTAGTTCAACAGGTACCGGACGCTACGGAACTCGCCACCGCCAGCCTTCTTGTAGAGCTCGCGGTACTGCGTGGGCGTAATCTCGCCCTTGTCGCGGAGTTCGCGCAGCTTCCGTCGCTGTGCACGGATCTTGTCCTGCCACTCCTCCTTCTGGCTCTGGCGGGCGCCCTTCTTGCCCTTGCGCTTGCCCTGGCCCTTGCGGTGGCCGTAGGCGCGTTTCGCGTTGCGCTCGCGGGCGCGACCGCGGGAGTTGCCGCAGGCGTCCTTGGCTCGAATGCTGCCTTCGTCGACGAGATCGCGGATCTCGTCGCGGGTGATCGCTTCGGCGATCTCGCCCTGGGCGTCCGGGTCGATCCAGACACGGTTCTTGCCGACGTCGAGGACGTCGGCGGCCAGTCGCTTCTGTGCGGAGAGATCAGTCATCGGATTCCACCTCGACTTCCTCGTAGGTCGGGTTCAGGACGCGAACGCCGCTGTCCTCGGCCTGCTCCTCGATGCGCTCGCGCTTGCGCGCGCCGACCGAGGAGGCGATCCGAACCGCCTCGCGGTCGCCGTCGACGCCCTCGAGGTCGTCCGTGTTCTCGACGTAGACCTCCTCGAAGCCGCTGGGGTGTTTCCCGCGAACGGCCTCGGGCGTTCGGTAGCCGGCCTGGACCTTGGGGCCCTTGCCCTTGATCCCCTGGCGCTGCTTCGAGAGCTGACCGCGGGGGCGACGCCAGGACTCGGGCGTGCGCTTTTTCTTGTGGTAGTCCTGTCGGTTGAACTGCGGCTTGCCCGCCTGCTTGCGTCGGGTGAGCAGGCGCTGCTCCTCCTCGGAGAGCTCGGGCGTCTTCTCGGTCAGCCCGCGGGGCTGCAGTTCGGTCTCGACGTCCTCGTCCGGTTCCTCCTCTTCCTCGACGCCTTCGTCTTCGATCTCGGCTTCGGTCTCCTCGGTTACTTCGAGGTCGCCGACGTCGGCCTTAATACGGGCTGCGAGTGCGTTTCCGACGCCGTCAGCCTCCGCCAGGTCGTCCTGGTCGGCCTGCTTGACGTCGTCGATCGTCTCGAAGCCGGCGTCGCGCAGTGCGTCGGCCTTGCTGGCGCCGACGCCGCTGATGTCCTCGAGGTCCTGTGGAGCGTCCGCCTCGGTAGGGGCGTCCTCGGTCTCTTGTTCGTCGTCAGCCATCTATCAGGCACCTCCTTTCGCGGGTTTCTCGGTGATGTAGACCCCGTCCTGGAAGACGCGGGTGTCCTTGCCGCTGACTCGGGTCAGCTGCTCGATGTCCGCCGCCGTCTGGCCGACGTCCTCCTTGTTCGGACCGGAGAGGACGAGCCGTTCGTCGTCGACGGAGACGTCGGTCTCACCGTGGATGGTCGTGCGTCGCGGTGCCTTTTCGCCGAGGAAGTTCTCGATGACGACATCGTCGCCCTCCACGCGGACCTGCATCGGGAAGTGGGAGTAGAAGACTTCCATCTTGTACTCCCAGCCCTCGGTCACGCCGTGGAAGGCGTTCTTCAGGTGGCTCTCGAAGGTGCCGACGGTCGCGTTCGTCTTCGCGTCCTCGGCCGTGCTTTCGATGACCATCTGATCGTCTTCGGCTTCGACGGTCACGTCGGGGTACCAGAGACGCCGAGTAACGGCGCCCTCAGGTCCGTCGACGGTCACGTCGAGATGATCGACCTCGACAGATACGTTTTCGGGGATTTCCAGTTCGACTCGCATGATTAGTAGACGTATGCGATCACCTGGCCGCCGATCCCCTGCTCGCGCGCTTCGTAGTGGCTCATGATGCCACTGCTCGTCGTGACGACGAGCGCGCCGAAGTCTCGAGCCGGGAGGTATCGCTTCTCCCACTTCTCGAAGTCGTCGGCGCCGACCGCGTAGCGGGGCTTGACGGGGCCACACTCGTTGATCGCTCCTTTCAGTTCGACGTCGAACTGACCGGCCTTACCGTCGTCGACGAACTCGAAGCCGTCGATGTACCCGCGGTCGTAGAAGACCTCGAGCACGCTGCCGATCTCGTTCGAAGCGGGCGTTACCTCGTGGCTCAGTTTCCCGACGCTCTCGGCGTTGTCGATCCCCGAGAGCGCGTTGCTGAGTGGGTCGTTTCCGGTCATGTTATCGGTACTTCCTGAATCCCATGTCGCGGGCGATCTCTCGGAAACACTGCCGGCAGAGGTTGATGTCGTACTTGCCGACCAGTCCCTGTTTGCGGCCACAGCGCTGGCACTCCTCGATCTGGCCGGTACGCTTTGCCGCGTGCTCGCCCGTCTGGTCGTTTTCTACGTCGCTTTCACTCATCCGTGGACTCCTCTACGTTGACCTCGAAATTCGCCTCGAGGAAGCGGATCGCGTCCTCGGGGGTGAGTCGGTGCTTCGCCGGGATCGATCGGGTCACCTTGTCGCGCTTGGCGATGCGGTAGCCCGGACGCACCAGGTTGACGGTGACGTCCATCCCGTAGATACCGACGTTCGGATCGTACTCCTGGCTCGGGAACTCGGTGTGTTCCTCGATCCCGAAGCTGAAGTTGCCCGTGTCGTCGAACTGGGTCTCGGCCAGCGACGCGAGCGGGAGCGCGGTCTCGAGGAACTCGGCCGCGTCCTCGCCCCGAAGGGTGACCTTCGTGCCGATCGGGTCGCCCTGGCGGATGCCGAAGTCGGGCTCGGTCCGCTTGGCCTGCGTGCGGACGCTCTGTTGGCCCGTGACCTCCTCGATGATATCCTCGGCTTTCCCGAGCTCGCGGCCACCGCGACCGACGCCCATGTGGACGACGACCTTCTCGACGCGGGGCTCGCGCATCTCGTGGAACTCGCCGTCGGATTCTGCCTCGCTACTCATCGTCATCACCTTCGCTCACGGCGTCGCCGTTCGCGTTCTCCGAGGACGAGTCCTCGCCCGTGAAGTTCTCGTCGATCACGACGACGTACTCCTCGACGGTCTCGAACGGCTCGTCGTCGTCAGTTTCGACGGTGACGATGTTCGAGCCGCTGCCGGGAGTGACGTCGATCTCGCTTACCTCGCCGATCTTGCCGCCGTGGTTACCGCGGACGGCCGTGACGAGTGCACCCTCCTCGTAGGGGAAGTGCGCGACGATCGACTTGTCGTCGTTGTCGACGACGATCGAATCGTTCGTGCTGTACTCCTCGTCGACGACGACGTTCGTGCCGTCGTGCAGCGTCAGCTGGGTGTCGCCGCCCGACACCTGCTGTTTGTTCTCGATCTTGCCCAGGCGGCTGTCGGCGGCCTCGGCGTCGATCTCGGTCAGGGCGAGCCGGCCTCCCTCGTCGGGGAAGACCCGGTAGTACTCCTCGCGACCGGGGAACGCGACGATGTCGAACATGCCGATCGGGCGCTGCTCGTCGTTGATCGGCTCCCCGTTGACGAGGATCGAGTCCTCCGAGAGGGCGTACCGCGCTTCCTTCTTCGAGTCGACGTAACCGAGCACGTCCCGAAGCAGGACGACGAGCGGAACGCCGTCCTCACCGTGCGGGCCGGCGTCGGCCTTGACCGTGAAGACGTCGGTCTTGCGCTCGACCGGCCAGGACTTGGGAACGGACAGTCGCTTCTGATGTTTCGTCATTCGCTATCACCTTCCGTGTCGTCAGCGTCGCCTTCGAGGCGTGCCTCGCGACGCTCGTCCTCGAGATCCAGCTCCGTGATCCGAACGTTCGAGGGCTCGAGTGCCCGGGGAACCTCCTCCCCGTCGGCCGTCTCGACTGTCACGTCCGCGACGTGGATCGTGCCGTCCTCGAGGATCGCGCGAACGACTTCGCCCGTTTCGCCGGCGTGGTCGCCGCGCATGATCTCGACGGTGTCGCCCGCGTTGACGCGGGTCCGTCGCGTATCGTACTCCTCGCGGAGGTCATCCGAGAGCGCCGCGTGGAGCTGCTTCTGTCGCTTGTGCAGCGGCGCACGCTCCGTCTGGGTTCGCTGTTTGTGTGGTTGTTTGCTCATACTCAGACGATCATCGTTGCGGTCGAGGCGATCGCGCCGAAGCGTTCGGCGACCTCGCGCGCGATCGGGCCCTTGATCTCCGTCCCGCGGGGCTCTTCGTTCTCGTCGATGATGACCGCCGCGTTGTCCTCGAACTTCAGACGCGTGCCGTCCGGTCGGCGGATCGACTTCCGCTGGCGGACGATGACGGCCTCGAGGACCTGGCGGCGCATCTCCGGAGTACCCTTGGTGACCGAGACGGTCACCTTGTCACCGAGACCCGCCTTCGGCTGGCGGTTCTTGGTGCCCTGGTAGCCCGAGACGCTGATGACCTTCAGCTCGCGGGCGCCGGTGTTGTCGGCGCAGGTTACCAGGGATCCCTTCTTGAGTCCCTGGGTGACGTCGGCTTTCATTGCCTCCATCACTGATCACCCTCGACGGCTTCCTCTTCGGCACCTTCGGTGACGTCGCCGGTCGAGAGCTCACGGTCAGGCTCGGCCTGACGGGTCAGCTCGGCGATGTCCTCCGCGGTTGCCTCCTCGGTTACTTCGACGACCACGTGCGATTTCGTCTTCGACAGTGGTCGGGTCTCTGCGATCTTGACCGTGTCACCGACCGAGAGCGGCTCGAGCACGCCCGGTACGTGGGCCGGGATGCGCGAGCGACGCTTCATCTGGCGGTCGTACTTCGGAACCGCCACGTCGTACTCTCGTTCGACGACCACGGTCTTGTCCATGTCCGTCGAGATGACGGTCCCCTCGAGGATCTGCCCTCGAACGGAGAGCTCGCCGTAGAACGGACACTTCTCGTAGTCGTATTCCTCCGGGTTTTCCGGCTCCGGAGGGGTTTCAACGTCTAATCCTATTGCCATGGTGAGTCACCATTCGTTTCCGTGCGTCGGGCGGGTTGTGAGAGCAGTCGCGAGCCATCGACCGTAACGTAGGCCACGCCCTCGCCGGCGCAGTCCGAACCGGCGGAGGAAACCTCCTTCGGTTCGGGTTTAGCATCGGCCAGTTTGGACGCGGTCCCCGACGCCTTCGCGGCGTCGGCGGCGTCATCTGTGATCGCGAACTCGAACGTCGAGCCCGACTTCGGCACCATCACGACCCGAGACGCGCCCTCGCCGCACTCGGCGGCGTTGCCGCCTCGGTCCCGTTCCGCCTCTGGCGGAACGCAAACTTCTACCGAGAGCGTGTTGGTCGTCTCGACGACGACCCGTCCCTCGAGACCGACCCGCGAGGCGTCGTCGCTCTCGACGACGCGGACGGGCAGGCCGTTGAGTTCGTGTCGGGGCAGCGTTTCGGGTGTCAGTGCCATGTTAGTGTGTTATTCCTCGGTCTCGTCTGCGTCCGCCGTCTCGTCGAGGTCGCCTTCCTCGCGCTGGATCGTCTTGATCCGGGCGATGGTGCGACTCAGTTCGCCGATGCGACCCGGGTTCTCCGGGGCGCCACCGGCCGCGAGCACCGACTTCTGGTTGAGCAGCTCGGTCTCGAGCTCCTCGAGTTCGGACTGGCGCTCGGCGGCGGTCATGTCGCGGATCTCTTCGACGTGGAGGATCGCCATCAGGCGTCACCTCCCTCGTCTTCGTCCGCGTCCTCGTCTGCTCGCGGCTCGTCGCCGCTCGCGTCTTCCGAGGCGCCTTGCTCCTCGCTGTCCATCTCGGCCATCAGCTCTTCGGCCTCGGCCTCGACGTCCTCCTCGAGGTCGTCGAGCTCCTCCTCGGCCGGCGCCTCGTCGGGGACGTCCTCGTCCTCGTCCTCGGCGGCCTCGACCTCCTGCTCGATGACCTCCTCGATATCCTCTTCTTCGGGCTCGGGCTCGACGGCCTCGTCCGTGGGGGCTTCGGCGCCGCTCTCGGCGGCCTCGGCCTCCTCGGGTTCGCCCTCGAGCAGCTCTTCGACGCCCTCGGCCTCGTTGGCCTCGACGGCGTCGGGGACGAGCTCCTCGGGATCCGCGTCGTCGTCGATCTGGAAGTCGTCGGGCAGCTCGGCGCCCGGCGGAATGATCTTCACGTCGACGCCGATCGTCCCGAGTTTCATGACGGCGACGCCCTGGCCGTGGTCGACGACCTCCTCGGCGGGCTCGCCGTTGTGCTTGATGTAGCCGCGGTTGAACTTCTCGACGCGCGAGCGGGCGCCGGTGACCTTCCCGGAGAGGACGATCTCGGCGCCGAGCGCGCCCGAATCCATGATCCGATCGATCGTCGTGTGACCGGCCTTTCGGAAGTACCAGCCCCGTTCGAGGGCGTTTGCTAGACGGTCGGCGACGATCCGTGCGTTGAGGTCGGGTTCGTCGACCTCCTGGACGTCGATCTGGGGGTCCTCGAGGTTGAACTTCTCCTCGAGGGCCGTCGTGACCTTCCGGATGTTCTCGCCGCCCTTGCCGATGACCATTCCCGGCTTCTCGGCCTTGAGAACGATCTGGGTACCCATCGGCGTCTTGGCGACGTCCATACCGCCGTAGCCCGCGCGGCCGAGCTCCTCTTCGAAGAACTCGTCGATCTGGGACCGCTGCAGGCCGTTTTCGATGAACTGGTGTTCGTCAGCCATTAGTTCTCACCCGCCTCGTTCTCGTCGACTTCCTCGACCACGATCTCGACGTCCACTTCCGGCGTGTTCCAGGCGGTCGCCCGCCCCATTGCGCGGGGCTTGCGGCCGACGGACTCGCCGACCTTGTGAGCGGCGATGTGGACGATCTCCATCGAGGCGCCGTCGAAGCCCTGGTGGTCGGCGTTGGACTCGACGTTCTCGAGCAGATCGAGGAACTCCCCCGAGACCTTCTCGGGGTACTTGCCGGCGTCCCAGCCCTCGACGTCGGAGCGGTGTCCGGCGCCGGTGTTGTGGGACTTGAACGGGACCGACTGCTCCTCGTCGATGACGTCCTGAAGGTACGCCTGCGCGTCCGCGACCGTGCGGCCCTTGATCTCGCGGGCGACCTCCTTGCTGTGCTTGTGGCTCATGTGACGCTCCCGGAGCATCGCCTTCGCGGTCGTGTCCGGATCCGCGTCGACTGAGTAGTTGATTCCCATGCGATGATCACTTCAGTGGGACGAACTTCGAGGATCGAGTCGCGCCGATCCCGGCCTGTCCGTGCTCGACGGACGTGCGGGTCAGCTGGAACTCGCCGAGATAGTGGCCGATCATCTCGGGTTCGACGCGAACGCGCTCGAAGGACTGTCCGTTGTACACGGAGAAGGTCAGTCCGACGAACTCCGGAAGCACCGGCATGTCCCGCAGGTGTGTTCGGATCGGCGCGTTGGCGGTCTCTTCCTCGCCTTTCTCGCGGGCCTCCTCGAGCAGCTTCTCCTGCTCGACGGAAAGACCGCGTTCGATACTTCGCCGCTTGCGAGCGGGCAGCAGTTCCGCGACGTCCTCGAGCTCCATCTCCTGCAGCTCGTCGAGCGTGTGGCCGCGGTAGGTGAACTCACCTTCGCGACCGGTTCTGTACTCCTGACTCATTTGTTTCCACCTCGGCCGGTACGGCGCGAGGAGATGTCACCGACCTTCCGTCCCGGCGGGGCGTCCCGCGAGACGGACTTCGGCTTGCCCGGGTGCTGGCGACCGCCGCCACCGAAGGGGTGGTCGATCGCGTTCATCGCCACACCGCGGACGCGGGGCCACTTGGTGCCCCGAGCTTTCATCTTGTGATACTTGTTTCCGGCCTTGACCATCGGCTTCTCCGTGCGGCCGCCGCCGGCGACGACGCCGACGGTGGCGCGACACTGCGGATCGAGCCGCTTGACCTCGCCGCTTGGCAGCTGGACGACCGCGGCCGATCGGTCGTGGGTGATCAGGTCCGCGCTGACGCCCGAGGCGCGAGCGAACCGACCGCCGTCTCCGGGGTTGGCCTCGATGTTACAGACCGGAACGCCCTCGGGAATCTCCGCGAGCGGGAGCGTGTTGCCCGGCTTGATCTCGGCACTGACGCCGACCTGGATCTCCTCGCCGACGGCGACCCCTTCCGGCGCGAGCACGAGGCGCTGATCGCCGTCCTCGAACTCGATGGCGGCGACCGGCGCCGAGCGGGCGGGGTCGTGTTCGATGTCGACGACGGTCCCGCGGACGACGTCGTCGTCCTCCTCTTTCTTGTGGTCGAGCTTCGCCTTGTATCGGTGCGACGGGGCGCGGAACGTGGAGGTCCCGCGGCCGCGCCGTTGTCCGAGAATGCGTCGTCCCATCGGTTAGAACACCCCGATACGCGAGGCGACTTCCTGGGCGTCGTCGTCCTCGGACAGCTTGACGGATGCTTTCTTCTTTCCTTTCATGGTCACTTGCGTGTTGACGTCGTCGACCGTGACCTCGAAACGCTCCTCGACCTCGTCCCGGATCTCGGGTTTGGTGGCGTCGGGATTGACGACAAACTGGAGCTTGTTCTCGAAGTCCATGTCGTTCATCGCCTTCTCGGTGATGAGCGGGTGCTCGATCTGGCGGCTCATCGGTCGGCCACCTCCTCGAGCGCGCTCTCGGTCCAGACGGTCAGTCGACCGGGCTGGGCGCCCGGCGCGAGATCCTCGGCGTTGACCTCTGCAGCCGTCGTCACGTCCGCGCCGGCGAGGTTCCGGGCCGCACGCGACGGACCGGTCTCGCTGGAGGTGACGAAGAGGATCGATTTGGGCTGTTTGTACTTCCGTCCGCGGGTCGTCCCGCGACCCGAGCGCACGCTTCGACCCTCGTCGGCGCGTTCGACGTCAGTCGCGAGGCCGGCATCCTCGAGGAAGGAGACGACCTCCTTGGTCTTCTCGAGGTCCTCGAACTCGTCGCTGACGACGACCGGCGTCTCGATGTCGTCGTCGAACTCGTGGCCGCGCTTGGCGACGAGTTCGGCGTCGGTCGTCGCGGCGATGGCGCTGCGGACGGCCAGCTTCTTCTCTTTCGTGTTGATCGATTCGGTCCAGTCCTTCTCGGCTTTCGGCGGGTGGGCCTTGCGTCCCGAAACCGTCTGGGGAACGCGTCGACCGCGTCCGTTCTGTCGGGGGACGTGGGCCATCCCGCGGCCGCTACCGAACGATTCGGCCGGTGTTCGAAGGCCGGCGAACTCGTCGGCGCCGTAGTCCTGTTTTCGGTTGGCCTGGGCGGCGCGGACGGCGCGGGCGATCAGGTCCGGGCGGTACTGGGTCTCGAAGACCGCCGGGAGCTCGATCGAGTCCGCGTCCGAGCCGTCCAGGTTGCGTACTGTTGCGTCCATGTGTTATCCCTGGTTGGATGCGGTGGAGACGAACCGGACCTCGGGATCGAGGCGCGGCTGGTCTCCGGGTCGGATCGCCGGGCGGAAGCGCAGCAGGCGCTTGTCCGGCCCGGGGAGCGAGCCCTTGATCAGCGCGTGCGGTCCGTCGACTTCGCCGTAGTTGACGAAGCCGCCGTCGACCGTCGCGTCTGCGCCGTCGCCGATGTCGACGAGGCGCTTGTTCAGTTCCGTCCGCTGGTGGTAGCCGGTCTGGCCCTGCTGGGGGACCGTCGAGCGGACGCGGGAGGGGTTCCAGGGGCCGAGGTTACCGATGCGGCGCCGCCAGCCCTGTCGGGCGTGTTTGCCCTTGCGTTTCTGGACGCCCCAGCGCTTGACGGGGCCCTGGGTCCCTTTCCCTTTCGTGACGCCGCTGGCGTCGACGTACTCGCCGGCGCGGAACACGTCGTTGAGGACGTGTTCGCCGCCGTCGGCGAGCACCTCGAGGGCGAAGTCGAGACGCTCCTCGACGGAGCCGCCGCCGACGCGCGTCTCCATCACGTCCGGTTTCTTCTTCGGGATCGAAGGGATCTCCGAAGGGACCGTGTGCGTGATGACGCGAACGTCGGCGATGCGGCCGTCCTCGAGGTAGCCTCGAAGTTCGTCTTCGGCCGCGTCGGCGTCGTAGTCGTCGCCGGGAAGGTCCAGAACGCGATCAAGTTCGGGAACGAACTCGTCGGTCCAGACCTCGGTGAGCGGTTTCTTTCCATACGGCGTGTCTTCGTACGCACGCAGGGCGACCGCGCGCATCGGCGGCGTCTCCACGATCGTGACGGGGACGGTCTCCTCCATCCCCTCGGTCGGCGAGTTCGCTTCGTCGTCGACCATCACGACGTGGGTCATGCCGGCCTTGTAGCCCGCGAAACCCTGGAGCGTTGGCTGTCCGTCGTCGTCCGGCCACGAGTTAAAGCGCGGAACCTCCGAGGAGGCGCGCTGTCGTGGGCCGAACCCGAGTGAGCCTTTGCGTGGTGAATTTGGTTGTGGCATTCTATCACTCTCTGAGAGAGAGGGGAGCGAGCGTGGCAAACAGAGCCTCTTCCGTTCGCACCACGTCGCTTCCCTGGTCCGGAACCGTATTCAGCCAGAGGTCGAACCCCGGATCGGTGGGTTCGACTCCGTCACCGTCGACGCCGTCCCGGCGGGACAGCGCGTCGACGGCCTCCTCGTCCATTCCGAGGATTGCCGGCAGCCCTCTCTCGGGTGCCCCGAAGGCGACGGTCATCCCGTCGCGCTCGCGGCGTCCGGCCAGCGTCCCCAGCCGCCCGACGGTGAGTTCGGCACCGAATCGGGAGGCCGCAATGCGGACGCCGGCGTCCTCACGGCCGAGCGCTGCCTCGAGGTCCGTCCGCTCGATCGAGAGCCCCGGAAGGGGCCCGTCGACGAGTTTCGCCCGGACCGGTCGTCGCGAAGAGACCCTGACGGTTACGCGCTCCCCCTCCTCGACCTCCATCGAGGGAGGCACGTTGAGGGAGATCGGGTGTTGCAAGCCGCAATTGACCCGCACGCGTTGATCAGGTCCGACCTCGGTCACGATTCCTTGTCTTGACGACCCCGAATCGTCCGATTCGGAGCCGGTCTGTGACACGGCGCGGAGCGGGGGCAGGATGCCCACGTACTCGAGTTCGTCGCGCATCCCCCAGGCCTCGTTTCGGAGGTAGGGGGGCGTCGTCGCGTACCGCAAGACGGTGGCGACGAACTCGCCGTCGAATCGCCCGCGTTCGCCCTCCCGATCGGGGAAGACGACAAGCCGATCCGCCCGGAACACGGTCGCCGCGCGGGCGACGTATCCGAGCTTGCGAGTTGCCTCGCGTTTGTCCTCGGCTTCGCGGGTGAGCGACGACGGCACGAGCACGCTGACGGTCATGTCCACGCTTCGGCGCCGCGCCACTAGACTGTAGCGATGTTTTGCGGACAAGGTCTTAAAAGGGTAGCGGATTCGATTCCGGCTGTGAACGGCTCACGGGTGAGAATTCGACGCATACGGGTACTCGAGACACACTGTCGCGACCGCTAACGTGTTCCCCTGCGAGACGTCCCTCGAGAGGGGGGCGAAATGGACCGAAGGCGCCGGGACGTGGTACGGCGAAACGGCTCACACGGCCCCCGATTCGCAATCCTTATACAGCTACCAGAGATAGGTGGAACTGCAACAGGGCGCTGGTAGTGTAGTGGTATCACGTGACCTTGCCATGGTCACAACCTGGGTTCAAATCCCAGCCAGCGCACTTCTACGGCGAACAACGTTGACGAGCACCGCGTAGCGTGTGCTCGTCACCCGTGAGCCGTGCAGTCGCCCTGGATTTGAACGAGAGAAGTCGCAGCGCCGAGCGAAGCGAGGCGACCGTCTTCGTGTAGTTCAAATCCCAGCCAGCGCATTTCTCCGACTACAACGCCGCGAGCACTGTGTAGCAACTCGAGCATTCGAACTCGGAAACCCCGCTCGGGGAACGAGAAGGCGCCGTTAGCAGAATGATGACGAAGCCGATCTACACGGCGGAAATACGGTATGATGGGCCGCGTCAGGAGGGTATCCGACGGTCGATCCCTCGTTACTCTCGATACGCCTCGTGTTCTGGCCCCCACTCGCTTCGTGGGAGTTCCTTCCAGAAGTAATCGCCACGGGGTGGAATGGAATCGGCATCGGCCGGGTCGACATCGTAGAGGTCTCCGGATGCGAGCCCCTCCAGAACCTCGGTCATGACGTTGTTGATGACGGTGACGAGCCGTCCGTTCGAGGCATTTCCGAGCTGGGACGCCTGCCCGCGGAACTCGAAGAGGACGCTCCCCCGACCTCGGACGCCGTGAGCGTTCCGTGCGATGTTCGCAGTGGTGCCGCCGGAATATCTGTCCCAGGTCGTGTGACCGTAACCCTCGGTTTGCTGGTAGGCGTATGCGCTGATCTGTCGGGAGAGGGCTACTGCCTCATCAGGGGCTGCCTCGTTGAGCGGCCACAGCGTCGACGCATTGATCATCTCGCAGTCCTCGTTGCGGTACGTGAACTGGTGGTGCCAGTCGGTCATGATGTCGGCGCCGACCTCGTCGGCCTTGTCGAGCAGCGCCTGGGTCTCCGGTGAGGGATTCTCGTCCGGAATCGCGTCGGGATCAATGCCGTCTACGTCGGCAAGGGTAGCCGGGTCGATACCGAAGTAGTGCTGTCGGTTCGGGTCAACCGGCCCACACTGATCCGATCCGAAGTACGGTCCGTCGTGACAGATGTCCTCCGGCCGCGCGTTCGCTCGCGTGGGCGTCTCGTCGTCGTCTGCTGGCGCCCAGCCGTCGGGGTTGAGTCGTGGGACGACGTGGAGTGTTAGTTCGTCAAGGATCTCGTCGGACCGGCGCCCGCCGGAGGCCAGCCCCTGGAGAAGACGCAAGGCGGCCTCGGTCACGTGCTGCTCGTCGCCGTGTTGTTGGGTGACGTAGAAGACGTCCGGATCACCGTCTCCGGCACGTACGTAGGGGATATCGCGGCCTTGCCACGTCTCGCCGATCGACTCGTACTCGAGACCGCTTCGGGAGTCGAGTCTCTCGAGCGTCTCGTACAGATCCTCGTTGCTCGTGAACGCGTTGTAGTTGATGGTCGCGGTCTCCGGAACGAACGGCCCGCCCGGTTCGATGAAGTCGTCCGGGCAATCCTGTGCGGCGACTCGTCCGGATACGGCGAGTCCCATGGCTGTCGCTCCACCGACGCTTTTCAGTATTTGTCTTCGCCTCATGGTCCGAGGTAACACACATCGTCATTGAATATTAATCTTTCCAGCAGATAATAGAATTGCGTTCATGTAGTTCAATAACAGTATTTGAGACCGTAATACACAGTTACATCCCCACCTCGTCGGATACGTAGCCAGTGCGGAGGACTGCCGATAGAGGAACTGTCTGAGCGACTATCAACGCCCCCTCCTCGTCTCGAGTCTCACATCGCTGATCGCGACCGCCGACGGCTCGCGGCCCCGGCTGCGTCGGACCCGCACTCGAGCCGACCGATTCGTAACCCTTATGAATTCACTCGAGAGACGTAAGACTGCAACGGGGCACTGGTAGTGTAGTGGTATCACGTGACCTTGCCATGGTCACAACCTGGGTTCAAATCCCAGCCAGTGCACTTCTACGGCGAACAACGTCGACGAGCACCGCGTAGCGTGTGCTCGTCGTCCGTGAGCCGTGAAGTTGCTCTGGATTTGAATCAGGGAGTGGAGCGAAGCGGAACGACCGTGGTTCAAATCCCAGCATCGAGTCTGGGTTTGAACGAGAGAAGTCGCAGCGCCGAGCGAAGCGAGGCGACCGTCTTCACGTGGTTCAAATCCCAGCCAGCGCATTGCTGTCACGAACAAACTCGCGAGCGGCAGCAATCGGGTCCGGACTTGAAGGAGAGAACCGCGAGCGAAATCGAGCGGTTCGCGCGGTTCGCATTTTGGTCGGCGGAACCGCCCTTCGACGGTCTCGAGCCGAATCGCAACCCGTACTCCGTGCACCCTCGGGCGACCTTCGGCTCGACGGCCGACCTCGAGTTGTCTCGTTCCGAATCGCCGAGAACCATTCGTCCTCGAGCGACGGTGTCCGGCGTCGAGTTACCAACTCCGGATTGGAGCGAGTAACTCGAGATGAACCGCCTTCGCGCTCGGAACCGGCGTGAAACCACCGACGGGCTTTAAGTCGGACCGTGACGGCTTGAGAGTCGGAATGACCGGACCAGACGACGAGCGAACGAGAGAGCTGGGCGTCGAGTTCGGACCGCTCGCTCGCGACCTCGAGGACCACCAGTATCCGACGACGAGCGACGAGCTGGTCGAGCAGTACGGCGACGCGGTGTTGGACCTCCCGAACGGCGAACAGCGACTCCGTGAGCTGTTCGAGCTGGTTCCCGAGGAGCGCCTCGACTCCGCGGCGGACGCCCGGGCCGCGATCTTCAACACCGTCGGCGACCCCGCGATCGGCCGCAAGGGGTACAGCGACCGGACCCCGCCGGCGCTTGGCGAGCGCGAGGAGTGGCCCCACGAGTCGTTCTGACCCGATCCGACGCCGCGGGCTCCGAACCGCGGGCTCGTCGCGGGTGTCGGCCGAGGTGACCGTCCGTCTCGAGCAGTAGTGCCGCCTGCGAGGAGCTTATATATCCCGGAGCGATACCCACCAGCGAACAGTCGATCGAACACGTCCCATGCAACCCCAGTCTACATCCCGAGACGAGACGGACGAATTCCAGTACGACCAGGCCAACGACAGATACGTCTTTCACCACGAGGACGACGACACCGCGACGCTGACCGCGAGGATCGTCCACGCGCTCGCGGAGATCGCCGACACGGACGTTTCGCAGGGCGAGTTCTCCCTGTACGACAGCATCGACCCCGACGCCCTCGATCGGATATTCCGGCCGAAGGCCGACGGCACCGAGCGAACCGGCGGCCACATCGCCTTCGCGGCCCTCGAGCACGAGGTGTACGTCTACGCCGACGGCGACATCGTCATCTACCCGCCCGACGCCGCCCCCCGTCCGCGTCCCGTCCGGTGACGACCACGACCATCCTCTGCCGTCGAGTTCCGACGATCGATCGCGACCCCGGAGAGTCGAGTGCAGGGTCCGGATTTAGGTGCGACGATCCCGACAGTGTCGCTCATGACAGTCGTCGCGCTACTGAGCGTCGCACCGGTGATCGAGGGAAGCATGGCCGAGGAGGTCGCGAAGGCCGTCGACGCCCTCGAGGAGTACGACGTCGCCTACGAGACGAACCCGATGGGGACGGTGATCGAGGCCGACTCGACCGACGAGCTGTTCGCGGCCGCCCAGGCGGCCCACGAGGCCGTCGACGGCGACCGCGTGAGCACCGTCTTGAAGATCGACGACAAACGGGACCGCGAGACGGCCGCCGCGGAGAAGGTCGAGGCCGTCGAGGAGGCGCTGGGTCGACCGCCCTCGAGCGACCGCGAGTAGCGGGTCGACCTGGCGGCGTGCTCGCCCGCGACTCGAGCCGGCCCGGCGTCTCGAGGCGCAAGACCGAACACCCTCGAGTCGGTACGGGCGAGCATGGAACGGACGACACTCGACGTGACCGGCATGTCCTGTAGCGGCTGCGAGGAAACCGTTACCGACGCGCTCGAGGCGCTCGAGGGCGTCTCGTCGGCGACGGCGAACCACGAGGCCGACGAGGTGCGCATCGAACACGGCGAGGAGACGACCGTCGAGGGAATCCGCAGCACGATCGAGGACGCGGGCTACGAGGCCGACGCCTGATCTAGAAGGGGCGACGGCGAGGCGGCGCCGACTGACAAACTGTTTTACGGCCGACGCTAGAGAAGGGATATGGAGAGTCTCAACCGGATGGCGATTGAGCTGGTCGACGAAGCCCTCGACTACGCCGAGGAGCTCAACGTCGGCGGGTTCGACCTCGAGAACGAGGCGACCGTCCTCGACTTCGGCGTCGAGTTCGACGGCGGCGTCGAGGCCGGACTGCTGTTGACCGAGATCCAGACCGCGGGAATGGCTACGCCGAGTCACCAGCTCGGCGAGATCGACGGGACGCCGATCCCGTACGTCGAGCTGACGTCGGACCAGCCGGCGCTGTCGCTGCTTTGCTCCCAGAAGGCGGGCTGGGAGCTGGCGACGGAGGACTTCGAGGGGCTCGGCAGCGGGCCCGCGCGAGCGCTCGTCGCGCGCGAGGAGGAGTTCAGGCAGGTCGGCTACACCGACGCGTTCGACCTGACCGCCCTCGCCGTCGAGAGCGACGAGCTGCCGACGGCGTCGGCCGCCGAGCAGGTCGCCGAGCTCGCGGAGGTCGAGCCCAGCAGCGTCTTCCTGCTGGCCTACCGGACGGCGAGTCTCGCGGGGAGCATCACGTCCGCGGCGCGGGCGGCCGAGCTCGCGACCTACCGGCTGACGGAGCTGGGGTACGATCCCAACGACATTGTCTCGGCGACGGGCCGGGCCCCGGTCGCGCCGGTCGCGGCCGACGAGGACGATGCGATCGCCCGGACGAACGACGCGATCGCCTACGGTGGCCGCGCCCACCTGACGGTCCGGGAGGACGCGGACGTCTTCGACTCGATCCCCTCGACGGCGGCCGAGGCCCACGGCCGTCCCTTCGCGGCGATCTTCGACGATCTAGACTGGCAGTTCGAGGAGGTTCCCGCGGACCTGTTCGCGCCCGCGGCGGTCACCGTCGACGTCCTCGGGGGACCGACCGAGAGCTACGGGGAGACCGACGAGGAGCTACTCGCGGAGTCGTTCGGCCTCTAGATGGCGACGCCGATCGACACCGTGCTCTTCGATCTCGACGACACGCTCTGTCGGTACCGCCGCAGCGCGGCCGACGTCCTCGAGATCGCGTTCGAGCGCGCCGGCGTCGGCCCCGTCTTCGAGCCGGAGAGCTACTACGATCGCTACCGGGAGTACCTCGAGCGAAGCGCGAGACCCGTGGACCTCCACGAGCAGTGTTTCGGCGATCTGGCGGTCGAGTCGGGGTACGATCGCGCCGACGGCCTCGCGGTCGCGGGCGCGTTCCGCGAGGAGCGCGACCAGCGAAACGTCGAGCCGCTGCCGGAAGCGACGGCGACCCTGGAGGCGCTGGCCGACGAGTACGCGCTCGGGCTGGTCACGAACGGGCTCTCCGCGATGCAGCGCCAGAAGCTCGAGTCGACGGGACTCGAGGACGCGTTCGAAGCGATCGTCTACGCGGGCGAGGACGCCGCGCCCAAGCCCGATCCGGAGCCGTTCGCGATCGCCCTCGACGAGGTCGGCTCGACGCCCGAGCGGGCGGTGTACGTCGGGAACTCCCTCTCTGCCGACGTCGCGGGCGCCCGGGCCGCGGGGCTCGATTCGGCGTGGCTCCCCGCGGAAACGGCTCCGAGGGAGCCGGACCCGAGCCCGGACTACGTCCTCGAGTCGCTGGCCGACCTGCGGTCTCCGCCCTGGCGCTGACGCCGGCGGTATTACAGAGGTTCGAGGAGAAAGCCCACGACTTCAGTCGTGGGAGAAGTCACTCGGCTGGACGGACGTCCGTGACGGTACCGACCCCCTTGCTCCGTCCCTCCCGGAAGACGAACTTCTGGCCCTCCTCGACGAGGTACGGACGGAACTTGAACCGGACGGTGGTTCGTCCCGTATCGCCCGGCAGCAGCCGCCCGTTCTCCGGGGAGAAGGCCGCGGCCTCGCCGATCGTCTCGAGGTGGACGACGGGCTCGTAGCCGTCCCCGATCCGGGTGGGGTGGTTGAGCACCATCACCTCGGCCTCGAACTCCCGGACCGGTTCGGGGTCGGCGTCGCGGGGGATCAGGGCCATCCCGCGCTCGATGGCGCTCTCGGTGACGCCCTTGAGCGCGATGCCGACGATCCGGCCGGCTCGAGCCTTATCGACCCGGTGGTAGTGCATCTCGATCGACCGGACCTCGACCTCCTGGAACCGCCCGTCGGGCATCGGCCCGAGCAGGAGTTCGTCGCCGGCCTCGACCTCGCCGGCCATGATCGTCCCCGAGGCGACGGCCCCGACGCCGGTAACCGAGTAGCTGCGGTCGACGTACATCCGGAACTCGCCGGTGTCCCGGGAGGTCTTCGGGAGCCGATCGAACAGTTCGTCCAGCGTGTCGAGTCCCTCCATCGTGAGCGCGCTGGTGGTCACGATGGGAACGACGCGGTCGCCGATCTCCTCGAGGGCGGCGTCGACGCCGTGGCGGGCGACCCGAAGCGGGGACTTCTCGACGTCCCGGAGCAGCCGCTCGACCTCGCGTTCGACCTCCTCGACCCGCTCGTCGGAGACGGCGTCGACCTTCGTGATCGCGACGATCGTCGGCAGCTCCGTCGCCAGCAACACGCCGAGGTGCTCGCGGGTGGTCCGGGTCGGGCCGTCGTCGGCAGCGACGACGAGCAGCCCGTAGTCGAGCTTCTGTCCGACCAGCCCGCGGATCGTCGTCCGGAGCCACGGCTCGTGGCCGACAGTGTCGACGAAGGAGACGAGTCGATCGGCCTCCTCGACGACCTCGGCGCGGTCGGCCTTGCGGTCCGGGTTCCGGACCCGGACGGGGCCGTCGTCGTCGAAGCCGTAGACCGCGTAGGAGAGGTCGGCGGAGAGGCCGCGCTCGACCTCGTGGGGCTGGACGTCGAGGTACGCTCGCGTCGCGCCGTCGCCGTCGTCGGCGGTGCCGGTAACGAGCGACCCGACGAGGGTGCTCTTCCCGTGGTCGACGTGGCCCGCCGTCCCGACGACGAGGTGTTCGTCGTCGGTCTCGAGCATCGAGCCGTCGCGGACCTGCGCGACCCCGACCAGCCCCTTGGAGGAGCCGCTCTCGTCCCCGACGCCCCAGGTCTGGACGTCGTCGATGTGAGCGTCGGCCTCCTCGGCCAGCAGGGAGAGGACGTCCATCGACTCGGAGAAGGCGTCGTGATCGATGCCGGCGAGCCCGCCGTCGTCGGTGACGCCGACGACGTAGGTCGCTTCCCCGTCGCCCGACAGCAGTCGGTGACGGAGCTGTGCGGCCAGACTCTCCCGGCGTCCGCCCTCGAGGTGAACGTCCCGAAGCAGCCGTTCCTTGAACTCGACGCTTCCGCCGTCCTGTTCGCCACGTTCCAGGGCCCGGTCGAGGAGGGCCCGGTCACGGCTCATGGCAGGCAGTAACTCGCGAGCCGATAAAAGCTTCCCGGCGGAGACGTCTGTTAGCACGACACAGGACGGATTCGGCCGTCGCGAGAACGCCGTCGCTCGTCGTCCGTAACTGTTCGTTACCGACGCCCCTGGTCCGGTAACCCTCACTTACGACCGAATTCGTCTCGAGAGATTCTCTGTCGAGATCTGTAACAACTAGTTACTCGCATCTAGAATTCTTTGCAAAACTGATATTACCGACGATCACATCTCTCCGAGTGCCATGTCATCGAACGACAAGACGGTGCAAGCGGTTCTCAGAGAGCATCCGCGACTGACGGGCGCCCTGTTCGCCGGCTGTCTCCTGCTGTCCCAGATCGGAACGGCCGCGGCCGACCTCGGTATCGCCGGCAACGGCGGCGGCACCTGGTAATCTGACGTTACAACTCCGCGAACCGGTCGTCGGTCGACCAGCACCAGTCGCCGTCGTAGCGGACGGGGATCTCCGCCAGCCGGAGAAAGCGGGCGAGCGAGTCGCCGGAGAGTTCGATCGGCGGGGGCTCGGTTCCCGCCAGGAAGTGGCGGTCGACGCCGTCGATATAGGGAACGTACTGCGCGCCGACCCCGCTATCGACGTGGTACAGGCGGAGGTGGAGTCGGTAGCGGTCGTCGCCGAGCGACTCGATTCGACAGCTGTTTGGAACGCCGCTGCCGGCCTGTCCGACGGTGGCGCTCCCGTCCCCGACGACGATGTACTGGTTGCCAGCGAGCCGGTAGCTCCGCGCCAGCGAGGTCGCGTCCCGGACCGAGAACCCGTTGTTCAACAGCCGTGCGACGAGCCGACCGACGGCGACCGCGTCGCGGTTGCCGACGTCGCTGAGCGTGACGATACCGCCGACCCCGCCCCGCTCGATCACGCGGGCGCCGACCCCGTACGATCGGCAGCCGTTGATCAGGAACGTGTCGACGCCGACCGTCGGCAGCTCCCGGGCCTCGAGGAGGCCGTCGGCGCAGACGAACGCGCCGTCCCGGACGTGGCCGACGTAGTGGAGGAAGTCGACGTCGGCCGCGAACAGCTCCCGGAGCCGCCCGCTCGTGACGTCCCCGTGGACGGCGACCTCGAACGGGAGCCGCTCGCGCTCGCCGTAGAGGGTTCCGTCGTCGGCGTCGAACTCCGCCGCCATCTCCGGGTCGTTGCAGACGATCGCCACCTCGACGGCGTCGCCGGAGGCGGAGCGCTCGAGACCGTTCTCAAAGGCGGCTCGGGTGAGCTTGTTCGCCCCGACGGGAACGCCGTCCCCGAGCCACGCCTGGCCGAAGACGTCGGCCTCCGGCGGAGAGACGTAGGCGGGGCGCTCTTCGGAACCGGGCGAGTCGCTCGAGCGCGTGAACTCGCCGATCGCGAGCGCGGTAAGCGGCGACGCGTCGCGCTCGGGTCGGCGTTCGGGTGCCGGGCGAACGATCGCCAGCTCGTCGACGAGGTAGGGGAGGACGGTCGCGTTCTCCGGGTCGGGCGTCGCGTGCGCGACGAGGTTCCACCGCGGAAGGAGGTCGGCGACCCGTTCGTGCGGGATCGAAAGCGCCGTTTCGATCCGTGCGGGGAGGTCGGCCTCGTAGAACTCGTCGAGGGCGAGGTCGATGCGGTCCTCGAGTCGGTCCCGTTCGTGAAGCTCGACGGGGTAGAGCCCCTCCGTCCGGGCCACGCAGTCGAGGAAGAACGCGCGCTCGAGGACCCGTTCGATGCCGTGTGCGATCGACGCGTCGGCGTCGAACCGGTGGACGAACCCCGCGTCGGTCTCGAGGCGGGGCTCCGGCCCGACCTCGACGGACGCCGCGAGGTAGTGTGCGAGCGGGCTGGCCGCGTAGATCGTCGCTCTGTCCGGGGGGACGACGATCCGAACGCCCGAGTCGGGCGGCTCGACCGCCTCGGGGATGTTCAGCTCGGAACCGAGCTCGAGGCGGGGCGGGTGACCGCGGAGCGACGGGAGCGACCGGTCGCAGTCGAGGGTCTTCAGCGCCGAGCCGAACGTCGAGACGGCGCGTGCCAGATCGGTCGGCTCGGGCGTCGTCGTGACCGTCGCCGCGGGGCGTTCGTGTCGCGACCTGGCTCCGAGTCCGATCCTCGTCGGCTCGCCGAACTCGAACGCCAGGCGGTCGTCGGTCGACGCGATCGTCACCTCGCCGTCGACGCGCACGTAGAGTTTGATCGGCGCCATCAGCTCGAGTACGTACTCCCCCGCCGGGAGCCGCTCGGCGGCGCGGTGGTCGGCCTCGAGCACCACCTCGCCGCTTGGGTCGCGGGCGTACACCGGGACGACGTACGGGAAGACCAGCTCCGCGGCCGTCAGCTCGACGGCGCCGTCGACGGGGAAGAAGAATCCGGCGGGGGCGATCGGGCGCGGCGAGACCGGGCGATCGGTTCGGAACGGACACCGCCTGTTCTCGATCGGATCGACGACGGCGAGCCCGTCGCCGCCGTCGAACGGGCGGAACCTGGGGACGGCGGTCATCGCCGGCCGGGTCGGCCGAGCCCGATCCAGTCGGTCGCGTACCCGCTCTCGTGGAGGTGCCAGCGCTGCTGGGGGCCACAGTCGCCGACGCGGAGCTCGACCGTCGCGTCGAACAGCGACTCGAGGGCGCGAACGGCGTCGTTCTCGCGGTCGACCGGAAGCACGTAGTGACCCAGCCCCGAGACGTCCCGAACCGCCTCGCAGATCGGTTCCAGGAACTCGGCGGCGCCGTCGGTCCCGCGCTCGTCGAGCACCGGCCGCAGCGAGTCGACGCAGAGCCGGAGGTCGCCGGGCGCCGAGAGGCATCCTCCGGTTCCGAACGCGCGGATCCGCGCGTCGATCGCCGCCTCGAGCTCGTCGAGGTCGGTCGGCTCGTCGACGACGCGCCCGCCGTCCGCGGACGCGCCCGTCGGGGCGATCGAGCGCGCGCTCATCGCGTAGTCGACGATCTGGGTGGAGCCGGCGCGTGCCGGACCGAGACGGGCGCTGACGACGCTGCGGTCGCGATCGAGCAGGGCGACGAGGTGGCGTCGATCCCGCCCGGGGTCCCCGAGGAGGTTGCCGCTGGCGACGTCGACGAGGTCGTCCGGGACCCCGCCGGCGATCAGCACGTTCCCCCCGGTGCGTTTCAGTCGGCCGAGCGTGGAGCCGACGCTGATCGTTCCGCCGGCGTCGACGACGACGTCACAGCCAAGCACCGAAAACAGGACCGTCGCGCCGGGTCGCGAAATTCCGTTCTCGCGGCGGCGACTGAGCCGGGCCAGCGCGTCCGGGTCGACGACCTCCGCGACCGCCGTCCGAACCCGTGATCGATCCCGTCCCGAGCGGTCGGCGAGGGCCGACACGAGTCGCACCCCGAGCGATCTGTCGTCGGGTTCCGCGGCGACCGAGACGTGGGTCCACTCGTCGACGACCGAGATTTCGTCCTCGTCCGGGCGCGAGATCGTGATCTCCCCGTCGACGGTCGCCCGGATGCGACGGTCGACGTACCGAAAGACGACGGTCGGCCACGGTCGGTCCGCGCCGCCCTCGAGGAGCCGATCGAGGGCGTCGACGTCGACCGTCTCGTTCAGGGGAGGCAACTCGAGCGGCGAGCGGTCCGTCTCGGCTGCGACCCGTTCGACGATCGAGATGCTCGGGGATGACCGAATCCCGGCAGTCGCCTCGTCGCTCTCGTTGACTCCGGAGCCGTCCCGGGATCGGTCGTTCGTCATCCGTTACGGGGTACGACCGACGCTTAGGAAAAGTTCGCGGATACCGTACGCGTCGAAAGAATAAAATCAACCCTCGAAGTGGCAAAGCTATTTACTTTTCCTGCATGATCTTTATATTGGTTTCGTATGTTCCGCTGCGGTAGCGCTCTAGCAAGTTTATTTACGTGGGTCGAGTCCCTACGGACACATGGTCGACTATCGCTCGGAAGACACGGAAGATCACGCGGCGGCGACTGAACCGGGGCTCGAGCTACCCACTGTCGGCGGGGACCGGTCGTCGATCGACGAGTACCTCTCCCTGCTCAGCGACCGGCGGCGTCGCGACGTTCTCTACTGTCTTTCCGAGGCCGAGGTCACGAGCGTCGAATCACTGGCGGCGACGATCGTTGCCCGCGAGGCGTCGGTTCCGCCCGAACGACTCTCCTCCGACGACCGCGAGCGCGTCCAGGTCGACCTCTATCACGTCCACCTGCCGAAGCTCTCGGACCGGGGGCTGATCGAGTACGACGCCCGGAGCGGAACCGTCAGGCGGTCGTCGCCCGCCGACGCCCTCGAGACGCTGCTGGAGTGCTGTTACGGGCTCGAAACCGGAAACGCGTGATCGACGGCCGGCCCGTCGGCGCGTCGCCCGAGCGGGCGTTGCCGGGGCCCCTTTCAAGCCGCTCGAGCCCGTACGGTCGTCCATGAGCATCAGCGGCCTCTGCCAGATCTGCGAGTCCAGATCCGCACAGGAGCGGTGCGCCAACTGCGGGGCCCTCGTGTGCGAACAGCACTACGAGCCGGGTCCGGGGCTGTGTGCCGACTGCGTCGCCCAGGGCCAGCCCGACCGCCAGTCCGACGACGTCGACATCAACCGGTTCTGAGGCGGGACGCCGTTCGGAGCGACCGCCTCAGGCGTCGCGGTACCGGTTCAGTCGCTTTTTGAGCCGCTTGGCCGCCTGCCCGCTGGCGCTCGCGAACTCCTCGCCGCGATCCTCGCCGGCGAAGATGATCCCCCGGGAGGAGTTGACAAGGCCGACGCCATCGGCGAGCCCGTACTCGACGGCCGCCTCGGCGTCCCCGCCCTGAGCGCCGATCCCCGGCACGAGGAAGGGGAGGTCCGGCACCTGCTCGCGCAGCGCCTCAAGCTCCGCGGGCTTGGTCGCGCCCACGACCAGCCCGACGTTGTCGTTCTCGTTCCACAGGTCCGCGAGTGCGGCCACCCGCTCGTAGACGGCCTCGCCGCTGGCCAGTTCGAGGTCCTGGAGGTCCGCGCCGCCGGGGTTCGAGGTCCGACAGAGGACGAACACGCCCGCCTCCTCGTCGGCGAGAAACGGCTGCAGGGAGTCCCGACCCATGTACGGGTTGACCGTGATGGCGTCCGCACGCTCGAGCAGTTCGGCGTACTGACGGGTCGTGTTGCCGATGTCGGCCCGCTTGGCGTCGAGCAGGACGGGAACGCCCTTCCCGCGGGCGTAAGCGATCGTCTCCTCTAAGGCGCGCCAGCCGTCGGGGTCCTCGTAGAAGGCGGCGTTCGGTTTGAAGACCGCGGCGTGTTCGTGGGTGGCGTCGATGATCCGGCGGTTGAACGCCCACCGCGGGAGCTCGCGGTCCTGCAGGTGTTCGGGGATCCGGGCGGGGTCGGGGTCGAGGCCGACCGAGACGACGCTGTCGACCGTCCGGATGCGGTCGTGCAGGCGGTCGAAGAAGTTCACGGACGGCAGTGGCGGCCGGACGGTCGAAAAGATTGCTATCCCGTCGGAAGCCGTCCGTTCACGTTCGATCGCGTCGTCCGTACGTCTCGACGCCCGTCGTCGGCGATCCGAGCGCGATCGGCTTGCGAACCGCCCTCACCGTACCGGGTTGGAAAAACCGATTCGAACGCCCGTTACGTTTCCCGGTCCGCAGGAACCGTCTCGAGGGTATAGGGGAATCGACGCGCAACGAACGAACGTGAAGAGGTGACCGAAAATGTCCACCACGACGCGAAACCGGCTCGAGAGCCGCTACGGGGGGATCGATCTCGTCGGCGAGCCCCACGCGCTCAGCGCGTGGTTCGTCGTCGCGCTGCGGGCCGTGATTGGCGGCATGATCCTGTTCGCCGGGCTCGGCAAGGTGACCGGAGAGCCGTTCGACGCCAGCGGCTATCTCCTGCACGTCGACCCGGCCAGTCCCGTCAGCGGCCTCTACGCCGCCATGGCCGAGAGCGCAGTCCTGATCGAGATCGTCAACGTGGTCGTTCCGGCCACGCAGCTGCTGATCGGCGCGGCGCTGATCGCGGGCGCGTTCGTCCGCCTGGCCGCCCTCGGCGGAGCGATCCAGATGGTCGCCTTCTACCTCGGCGGCTGGGAGGGCGAGCTCCTGGCGCTGTTCGATTCGACGCTGATCTACGGCGTCGTCTTCCTGACCGTCGCGGCCCTCGGTGCCGGGCGCATCCTGGGCCTGGACCGCTCCCTCGAGCGGCTCGAGGTCGGCGGACAGCCGCTGGTCGAGCGGTACCCGAAGCTCCGGTACGTCCTGGGCTGAGGGCTCTTTTCTTACGTCTCGAGCACCTCGACGAGGTTCCCCTCCGGATCCCGCAGGAAGCAGATCGCGGTTCCGCTCTCGGTCGTCCGCGGTTCGCTGATCGTCGGGACGTCCGCGGGTAAGTCGGCGTAGAACGCCTCGAGGTCCGCGACCGAGAGCCCGACGTGGGTCGCGCCGGGTTCGTTGAGCTGCGGTCTCGAGCGGGGGTCGGCTTCGGGGTCGTACTCGACGAGCTCGAGGCGGACGCCGTTCGCGTCGAGGTGGGCGAAGCTGGCCCCCGCGCCCTCGACGCCGACGGCGTCGGCGAAGGCCTTGCCGCCGACCTCGAAGCGATCGAGAACCTCGAGGCCGAGCCGATCGCGGTAGAACGGCAGGACGCCCTCGAGGTCGTCGACGGTGACGCCGACGTGGTGTGCGCTGAGTTTCGTCACGGTGTCGTTCGTGCGACGGGTCCCAAAAGCGCTTCCGTTCGCCGCGGTTCGGCCAGGGTTATGGTCCCCTGCGACGATATCGACCTATGACCCGCGTCGCGCTCATCGCCCACGACGAGAAGAAAGCCGACCTCATCGAGTTCGCGCAGACTCACGAGACCCAGCTCCGGGAGTACGAGCTGATCGCGACCGGAACGACCGGGAAACGGCTGATGGAGGAGACCGACCTCGAGATCGAACGCAAGGAGTCGGGCCCGCTCGGCGGGGACCTGATGATCGGCTCGGAGGTCGCCCAGGACAGACTCGACGGGATCGTCTTCCTCCGGGACCCGCTTCGGGCCCAGCCCCACGAGCCCGACATCTCCGCGCTGCTTCGGATCTGTGACGTTCACGACACGGCGATCGCGACGAACCTCTCGTCGGCGGATTTCCTCATCGAGGGGCTCGCAGAGTAGGGCCGATTCGGTCGATCGATTCCGTCAGGGGCGGTCCCGAGGTCGGACGTCAGGTCCTTTAATAGTTACCGGTGCCCACGTTCCCGTATGACCATCTACGAGAGCGACCTTCCAGGCGTCGGAAAGAAGTTCGAGGTCGAACTCGAGGGCGGCGAGCGCCTCGTCATCGTAACTCACAACACCGGCAAGCGGGAGGTCTACCACAAGGAACACGAGGGCGCCGATAGCGACAAGCTGTTCGAGCTCTCGGATCGGCTCGCTCGCAAGGTCGGGACGATCCTCGAGGGTGCGTACTTCCAGCCCGTCAGGACCGATCGGGTCGAGACGATGTTCACCGACGGGACCTTCCTCGAGTGGTACGGCGTCGCCCGGAACGCCGAGATCGCCGGCCAGAGTATCGGCGACTCCCGGATCCGGGAGCGAACTGGTGTCTCCGTCGTCGCGATCCAGCGCGACGACGAGGTGATCACGCCTCCGACCCCCGAGACGGTCATCGAGGCCGGCGACACGCTCGTCGTCGTCGGCGAGCGCGAGGACTGTGCCGAGTTCGAGACGCTGCTGGGCGACGACGGGGCCTGATTCGACCGATGTCGGAGTCGTCGGAGGTGATCCCGAGTGGCTGCTGAATCGACCGCGCTGATCGACGTCGGGGTGCTGTTCGCGGCCGTCGCGCTGGCGGGCGTGGTCGCGAACCGGATCGGGCAGTCGGTCATCCCCTTCTACATCCTCGTCGGGATGGCCATCGGCGAGTACGTGCTCGGACGGATCGACTTCCCGGCGCTTCTGGGTACCGACCTCGTCCCCCACGGCTCCGCGCTCGCGCTCGCCGAGACCGACTTCGTCTACGTCGGCGCCGAACTCGGGATCGTCTTCCTGCTGTTTTTCCTGGGGCTCGAGTTCAACCTGAACCGCTTAATCGAGGCCAGGAGCCGCATCGGACGGGCCGGAACCTGGGACCTCGCCATCAACTTCGGGATCGGGCTGGCGCTCGGGTACGCGATCTTTGGGGCCTTCCTGCCGGCCTTCCTGACCGCCGGGATCGTCTACATCTCCTCGAGCGCGATCATCACCAAATCGTTGATCGATCTGGGCTGGATCGCCAACGACGAGGCCGACCCGATACTCGGCACCCTCGTCTACGAGGACCTCTTTATCGCCGTCTACCTGGCGGTCGCCTCCGCGCTCGTGCTCGGCGGCGGCGACGTCGGCGAGGCGCTGGGCCAGATCGGCGTCGCGATCGGGTTCATCCTCGCCCTGCTGGTCGCCGTCTACCTGGGCACCGCCTGGTTCCAGCGCAGCCTCGAGACCGACTCCAACGAGTTCGTCGTGTTGCGCGCGATCGGGATCACCGTCCTCGTCGCGGGCGCGGCGCTTGCCCTCGGGGTCAGCGAGGCCGTCGCCGCGTTCTTCGTCGGGATGGCCTTCTCCTCGACCGACCACGTCCACGACCTCGAGAACCTGCTCGAGCCGATCCGGGACACGTTCGCCGCCGTGTTCTTCTTCTGGATCGGACTGATCACCGATCCGACGCTGTTTCCCGACGTGCTCGGCCTGATCGCGCTGGCGGTCGCGCTGACAGCCCCCTCGAAGCTGGTCAGCGGCTACCTCGGTGGTCGAGCGTACGATCTCGACGAGCGACACTCGGTGCGGGTCGGGCTCGGCATGACGACCCGCGGCGAGTTCTCGCTGATCATCGCGAGCATCGCCCTCGCCGGCGCGGGGACGGGTCTCGCCGAGGGGACTGCCGAGACGATCTACGCCTTCTCGGTCGGCTACGTCCTCCTGATGAGCATCCTGGGAACGACGCTCATGCAGTACTCCGATCGGATCGAGGCCGTCGTCGTCCCGCGGCTTACGGCCTCGGGACCGACCGCGGGCGCGACCGACGACTAGTCCGATCCCGCGCTCCGGCCGGCGTATCAGCTCCGAAACAATAGGTTCAAACGCGTTCGTTCCCTTCCTGCGCTCATGCCACAGGCGGTCGTCTTCGACCTCGATTACACGCTCGCGGTCCCCCGGCGGGACCGAACGACGATCCTCGAGGCAGCGACGGACGCCGCCGGGGCGCCCGACCTCTCGCGGGCCGACTACCTCGAGGCCCACCGCCGAAACCTCACTGGCGAGACCCGGGAGCCGATCTTCGCGGAACTGCTCGAGAACCGGGACACCGAGGCCGAGCCGGCCGAGCTCGCCGAAGCCTACCGCGACGAGATCGCGGCCGACCTCCGGGCGCTTCCGGGCGTCGAGTCGATGCTTACGGAACTTGGCGAGCGCTACCGGATCGGACTGTTGACGAACGGCCCCGTCCTCGCCCAGCGGGACAAACTCCGGACGCTGGGCTGGGAGGAGGCCTTCGACGCGGCGCTGGTCACCGGCGAGCTCGAGGCCGGCAAGCCCGACGTCCGCGCCTTCGAGGCGATCGCCGACGAGCTCGGCGTCGACCCCGAACGGGCGGTCTACGTCGGCGACGAGGTCGAGGCCGACGTCGAGGGCGCGACCGACGCCGGGATGACCGCGATCCAGATCCTCCTCGAGGACGGTCCCGACCCCGATCCGCGGGCCGCGGCCCACGTCCGCCAGGAGACCGTCGCGACGGCCATCCCCGCGGCGATCACCGAACTCGAGTCGGCGGGCGACTCGTAGCTCCCCGGGCAGAGGACTCAGTTCTCGACGACGGCGGCGACGGCGTCGCTCGCCCGCTTGACCGCGGCACCGCTCTCGACGAACACTAGCGTCTTCGGCGGCGCGGTCGCCGTCGGCCGTACCCGAAGTCCGCGGTCGCCGGCGGCCTCGGCCGCGAGTTCGCGTCCGCGCTCGAACTCGAGGCGAACCCGATCGGGGTGGACGAACGCGCGCGC
The DNA here is from genome assembly GCF_012163165.1 of Natronococcus sp. JC468. Classification (NCBI taxonomy): domain Archaea; kingdom Methanobacteriati; phylum Methanobacteriota; class Halobacteria; order Halobacteriales; family Natrialbaceae; genus Natronococcus; species Natronococcus sp. JC468. Next base: position 35,206 of record NZ_JAAVUO010000008.1, on the reverse strand, counting down.
GAGCGGCTCGTCGGCGGCGACGATGTCGTACGCGCGCTCGCCGTCAGTGGACGGCTCGACGCCGCGGTCGGCGTCGACGACGGCGACGGTCTCGAGGGGGCCGTCCTCCCGGCCGTCGAGCTCCGAGGCGAGCAGTTCGGCGATCCGCCGACCGTCGGTGATCCGGTCTTCGACCATACGCGGAATCGGTCGGCGGCGACCTAACGCTCTTCGATCAGCGCCGAGCGGGCGACCGGGACGAGGTCGTCGACGTCGATTCCCTCCCGGCGGGCGTAGACGACCGCCGCGGCCTCGATGGTCAGACCCAGTTCGCCCTGGAGCCCGTTGATCGCCCCGACGGCTTCCTGTTTCTCGACGCCTTCGGCGACGAGCGCGTCGAGGACCCGTTCGAACGCCGAGCGCTCCCGCAGGAGGTCCTCGTCGGGGACGAACTCCTCGGGAATCGTCACCGCGGTCGGATCGAAGGCAGCGACGAGGTCGCCGTCCTCGCGGGTCACCAGCCCCTCGCGGGTCGCGACGTCGATCAGCCGCTTGGCCTGGTCGGGCGAGAACCAGTCGCGGTCCAGCGAGAGCGCGACGACGACGGCGTTTTCCTGCAACCGGTCGGTTCCGTGCTGGACGAAGGGGGCCGCGACGGCGACGCGAAGGCTCATCGCACACGACTCTCTGGAGCGACGGAAAAACGGTGACGGTTCGACGTCTCGCACGGACCGCTGTCCGTCAGCGCCGGCACAGCCACGCTCCGGACTGCGGCGGAGCCGGGAAATCGCGTTCCGTATCAGTCCGAGGCTCGGCCGCCACCGTTGCGATCGGCTCGTGATGGCGGCGGGAACTCGGCGGGCGCGGTCGGCTCCGGGGGGTCCGGCAGGACGCAGCGGTCGGCCTCCCGGTTGACGTGTTGGTACCGAGCCGGCGCGTTCGCGAGCGGGTGGGCGGGGTTCTGGTCGCTGTCGATCCGGGCGGCTCGGATCTCCTCGAATCCGTTGAGTCGAGCCTGGATCCCCCGCCAGTGGTACCGCGTCGCCGACGGCACCGAGATCGGCCGGGGCGGCTTCCGGTCCGGATGGCCGGTGGCGAGGACGGCGTTGTTGACGTTGCTGGCGAGCGCGTCGTGATCGACGAGAACACCCACGCGGGCGTCCGGCGGCGCCCGCGCCGCGAGAACGTCGAGCCCGAGGTGCAATGCCCGATACTCGGCGACGTTGTTGTCCGGCGGGGCGTCCGCGGTCGCGATCCGGGCGACCCGGGTGCCGTCGCGCGTTTCGATGACGGCGCCCAGCCCGCCACCGGAATCTCGGAACGACCCGTCGGTGGCGACGTAGAAGTCCCGGTGGTGGGTACGCGGAGGGTGGGCGATGTGAGGGGTGGGCGACTCGTCGAACAGGTCCCGCAGGGCAGACCGGCCGTGAGCGGCCATATCCGGAGTAGGTGATCTAGCTCACTTAAACTTGTGGGCGATTGCACCCTGAGAGAGCGTTCGATCGCCGCCGAATCCGGCGAGGTTGTAAGAAGTTGTACTGTGTTGTATACTACTGTCGAGACCGAAACGGATCTTCCTCGAAATCCCACGCCGAATAATCATATTTATAATGGATACTCCTATTCCATAGGGTATGGAGGGTGCTGACAACCTGAATGCCGGTCGGCGATCCGTGCTGAAAGCCGCCGGGATCATCGGTACGACGACTGGACTGGGTGCTATCGCCGGCTGTCTCGACGATCCGAACGAGGGCGAGGGGACCGAGGAGATCGTGATCACACAGGGGGAAATCATCGAGAACCCGGACCCCAACGACCACATCACGGGGCCGTACTTCAATGTCCTCGACTCCGTCTACGAGCCGCTGTTCAACGTCACGCCGGAGTTCGAGTTCGAACCCCGCGTCGTCGAGGACTGGGAGGACACCGACGACGGTGCCGAACTCACGCTCCGGGACGACGTCGTCTTCCACAACGGCGACGAGATGACCGCCGAGGATGTCGCCTACACGTTCAACCGGATGATCGACCCCGAGGTCGGCATCGAGAGCGACCAGGCCGCCGGACTGGGGTCGATCGACAACGCCGAGGCCGTCGACGACACGACCGTGCTCTTAGAGCACGAGGTCGCGCCGTCGCTGGCGGAGTACGAGTACGCCAACTACGGCCGCGTGGTCAACCAGGCCTGGATCGAGGAGCGAGAGCAACCCGTCGCCGGCGACAGCGCGGACGCGTTCAACGGGACGGGACCCTACGAGGTCGTCGAGTACGAGCCGGACGTCCGGGTCGTCCTCGAGCCGTTCGACGACTACTGGGGCGAGGAGACGACACTCGAGCGGGTCGTCTTCAACGCGGACGGCGAGTCCAGCGGTCGGGCCAACGCGCTGGAAACCGGCGAGAGCGACATCGTCGACAACATCATCCCCGAGGACGTTCCGGAAATCGACGACGCGGACGGCGTCGAGATCCGCGAGGAGACCAGCCTCCGGAACGTCTTCCTCGTGATGAAATCGGGCGTCGAGCCGTTCGACAGCGCCGAGTTCCGGCAGGCGATGAACTACGCCGTCGACAACGAGGGGATCATCTCGAACGCGCTGGGTGGGTACGGCGCGCCGATGAGCCAGCCGATTCCCGAAGGGGTCTTCGGCTACAACCCGGACCTCGATCCCTACCAGCAGGACGTCGAGCAGGCCGAACAGTTGGTCGAGGAAAGCGGCTACGCGGGGACCGAGATCACGCTGTACTCCCCGGAGGGGCGGTACTTGAACGACGCCGACGTCGCCCAGATGGCCGCCGACCAGATCGACCAGCTCGAGAACGTCAGCTGCGAGTTCAACACCGCGCCGTTCCCGGATATCTCCGACGCGAACAGCGCCGGCTACGACGACGAGGAGATGCCGTTTTTCCTCATCGGCTGGGGCGTCATCACCGGCGACTCCGACTACGGCCTGGCGCCGTTTTTCACCGAGGAGGCCTCCCTGGAGACGCTGCGCAACCAGGAAATCTCCGAGATGATCCTCGAGAGCCAGACGATCGAGGACGAAAACGAGCGCGAACAGCAACTCCAGGAGATCAACGCCCAACTCCGGGAGGAAGCGCCGTGGGTGTTCCTCCACTCCCAGGACAGCGTCTACGGGGTCCGTGAGGATCTCGAGTGGGAGCCCCGAACCGACGAGAGCATCTACCTCTGGGAGATCAACTGACCGCTCGGCCGCGGCGGAATCGATTTCGAATCATCGATCCGGAAGAATCACGTACTTCCGGCAAAAAATTCGGCTACCGATACGTCTGACAGCGTTCGATCGACACACCAATGGCTTTCGGAAAATTCTTGCTCAAGCGGTCGTTGCAGGGTATCCTTGTCGTCTGGGGGGTCGTGACGGTCCTGTTCGGGCTCCGGGCGATCACGCCCGGCGACCCGGTCAACCTGATCGTCGACCCGGCCGTCGACCTCGAGACCCGTGAACGGATCCGACAGGAGCTCGGACTCGACGAACCGATCTACGTACAGTACGGCGACTACCTCGGCGATCTCATCGTCGGGGACCTCGGCTACTCCTACCAGTCGAGTCGCCCGGTCGCGACGATGGTGATCGAACGGGTTCCCGCGACGCTGGAGCTGGCGATCGCGGCGACGATCGTCGCTCTCGTGATCGCGATCCCGCTGGGGGTCATCAGCGGTACCCGTCGCAACGAGCCCGCCGACTACGGCGCGACGTCGTTCTCGCTGGTGGGGATCAGCACGCCGAACTTCTGGCTGGGAATCATGCTGATCCTGCTGTTGGCCGTCGAGTTCGACCTCTTTCCAACAGGGCGACGCCCCATCGCGTTCCACGACGCGCTGTGGACGTTCCTGACGACGTTTTACGTCGGGGATCTGCTCACCTGGCTCCACCACATCGCCCTCCCGGCGGTTACCCTGGGAACGTACTTCACGGCGCTGATCACCCGGCTGACCAGAAGCGGGATGCTCGACGAGTACGGGAAGCCGTACGTGACCGCGACCGAAGCGAAGGGAATCCCGGAGACGTTGATCCGGTACAAACACGTCCTTCGGAACACGATAATTCCGATCATCACCGTGCTGGGGCTACAGCTCGGGACCCTGATCGGCGGGGCCGTCGTCACGGAGACGGTCTTCTCCTGGCCGGGCCTTGGACTGCGGTTGATCACCGCGATCAACAACCTCGACTGGCCGCTCATCCAGGGCATCATCGTCTTCGTCGGCATCAGCTACGTGATCATCAACATCGGCGTCGACGCAATCTACGCGACGCTCAATCCGCGGGTGCTAGACGAATGATCTCGGATCGAGTCGCGTCCAACCTGAAAGCGGAGTTCCGGCGGAACCTGCTGCCGAAGGTCGGGCTCGTCGTCCTCACGGCCATCCTGCTGATGGCGCTGTTCGCGCCCGTCCTCGCGACCCACAACCCCAACACGACGGGCTACTTCGACGACGGTACCTCCTACCCGCCGATGGGAACGATCGCTGAATCCTACGAGGTCGTCGACGGCGAGCGACAGTCGATCGAGGTCGAGCCCTCGAGAGAGCACCTCCTCGGGACGAACAACGTCGGGCAGGACGTCTTCTCGCGGCTCCTGTACGGCGCACGAACCTCGCTGCTGGTCGGGATGCTCGGAACCGGGATCGCAGTGGTCATGGGCGTCCCCTTCGGGCTGATCTCGGGGTACTTCGGCGGTCGAATCGACGACGCCATGATGCGGGTCGCCGACGTCATGCTCGCGTTTCCGTCGCTCGTACTGGCGCTCGCGCTGGTCGGCGTCTTCGGCTCGATGACGGTGTCGATCCCCGACCCGTTCGTCGCGGCCGGCCTCGCCGAGGGGATGCCGTCCTCGACGCCGCTTCCGGGGACGGTAACCCTCGTCGTCGGGCTCGTCACCTGGGTCTGGTTCGCCCGGGTCGCCCGCGGCGAGGCGATGGCGATCCGCAACGAGGAGTACGTCACGGCCGCGCGCAGCCTCGGCGCGAGCGACGCGACGATCCTGTTCAAACACGTGTTGCCGAACAGCCTGACCCCGGTGATCGTCCTCGCGACGATCCAGGTCGCCTCGGTCATCCTCCTCGAGAGCTCGCTGTCGTTTCTGGGCTTCTCGGGGACGACCCTCTCGTGGGGCTACGAGATCCAGCAGGGTCAAGAGTACCTCCGGCAGAACTGGTGGATTTCGACGATTCCCGGCGTCGGCATCGTGCTCGCGGTGATCAGTATCAACCTCCTCGGTGACTGGCTCCGGGACTCGCTGGACCCGAACATCGAGGGCGAAGGCGGAGGTGGTGCCTGATATGACAACGGACATCCTACGCGTCGACGGGCTATCGACTCGATTCTTCACGGAACAGGGACAGGTGAACGCGGTCTCGGATCTCGACTTGCGGATCGAACGGGGCGAGGTCTTCGGGATCGTCGGCGAGAGCGGCTCGGGCAAGAGCGTCACGGCGCGGTCGGTCATCGACCTGATCGAGTCGCCCGGGCGGATCACCGACGGCGAGATCTGGTTCAACGACGACGGCCTCGCCGAGGCCGTCGCCGACGACCACCCAGAGGCCGTCGACGGCTCGTTCGTCAACCTGCTCGAGGTCCCCGAGCGGGTCCGGCGGTCGCTGCGGGGGACCTCCTTCAGCATGATCTTTCAGGACCCCGAGAGCAGCTTCAACCCGAGTCTCACGGTCGGCGAGCAGATCGCCGAGGCCGTCGAGGTCCAGCGGCGAGCCAGCGCGAACCCGCGGTCGACGCGGGCGAAGACCCGGGAGTACTCGCTGGGATCGCTCGTGCTCTCGACGGTACTCCCCTCGAGGAAGTACGTCAGCGAGGCCAGCCGCGAGCGCGCGATCGAGCTGCTCGAGCTGGTCGGCATCCCTGATCCCGTCGAGCGGGCCGACGAGTACCCCCACGAGTACTCCGGCGGAATGCTCCAGCGGGCGATGATCGCCCAGGCGCTTGCGGGCGAACCCGACGTGCTGGTCGCCGACGAGCCGACGACCGCCCTGGACGTGACGATCCAGGCCCAGGTGCTCGACCTGCTCGACGACCTCCAGGAGGAAACGGGGATGACGATCCTGCTGATCACGCACAACCTCGGGGTCGTCGCCCGGATGTGCGACCGCGTCGGCGTGATGTACGCCGGCGAGATCGTCGAGCGGGGCACCCTCGAGGACGTCTTCGACGACCACGTCCACCCCTACACCGAGGGGTTGCTGGGATCGATCCCCGACCTCGAGGGTGGCACGGCGCGACGCGCCGCGGACGATCGAGCGGAGAAACCGCGAGGCGGTGGCGGTCGCCTCGATCCGATCCCGGGTAACGTCCCGAGCCTGCTCGACCACGAGATGGGCGATCGGTGTTACTTCGCGGATCGCTGTCCGAAGGCGATGGAGGACTGTCTCTCCCATCCCCCGGAGTACGACGGGGCCGGAAGCGAGGAACACGAGGTGCGCTGCGTGCTCGCGACCCGGGAGTATACGGAGGCGCGCGCGCTGCCGACCGACTACTTCGGGAAGGCCGACCGTGCGGCGGCCGACAAACACGCTGATCCCGACGGGACCGAAACGGACGTCCAGCCCGAACGGGCGGAGTCGACCGTCGAGAGAACCGGAGGTGAGCGCCGATGAGCGCCGACGACCCGCTGGTTCGTGTCGAGGACCTCCGGAAGTACTTCTGGGAGAACGACTCGCTACTCGATCGGCTGCTCGGAGGCGAACCCGTTCCCGTCCGGGCTGTCGACGGCGTGAGCTTCGACATCGACCCCGGCGCGACCCTCGGACTGGTCGGGGAGTCGGGCTGTGGGAAATCGACAACCAGCGAGACCCTCCTCCGGCTTCAAGAGCCGACCGACGGCGACGTCGTCTTCGACGGCGAGAGCGTCTACGACCTCGAGGGCGACGCGCTGACTGACTTCCGCAAGGAGGCCCAGGTCGTCTTTCAGGACCCGTTCTCGAGTCTCGACCCCCGGATGACGATCGGCGGGATCGTCACCCAGCCTCTCGAGATCCACGACTGGCCCTGGACCGATCCCGGGGTCGAGAGCCGCGCCGAGTTGCGGACCGACGGCATCTCCGCCGACATCGTCTCGGTGACCGTCGCCGACGACGTCGACAAGCTCGTCGCGCCTGTCGACGGCGTCGCGACGGTCCACGTCACCGTCCGCTCGAGCGACGTCGCCGGCGCCCCCGCCCCCCCGGGGCGGGGCGCCGCCGGGGCCGCCGGCGCCGTCGCCGAGGTCGCCGAGGACCCCTCGATCGACGTTGAGCGCGGCGACGGGACCGACGTGCACGTTTCGGTCGACCGTTCGACGAAACGGCTCCGGCTCGACCGCACGCGGAGCCTCCTCGAGCGGGTCGGGCTCTCGATCGACCAGCTGGATCGCTACCCCCACGAGTTCTCCGGCGGCCAGCGCCAGCGCATCGGGATCGCTCGCGCGCTCGCGCTCGAGCCCGAGTTCGTCGTCCTCGACGAACCGACCTCGGCGCTGGACGTCTCGGTTCAGGCGCAGGTGCTGAACCTGCTGGCCGACCTGCAGGCGGAGTTCGACCTCACCTACCTGCTGATCAGTCACGACCTCTCGGTGATCCGCCACGTCTGCGACCGCGTCGCCGTGATGTACCTCGGCGAGATCGTCGAGATCGGCCCCGTCGACGAACTGTTCGAGGATCCGAAACACCCCTACACGCAGGCGTTGCTCGACAGCGTCCCGCGGGCCTCGACCGACGAGCGCGAACGCGAGCGAGAGACCCTCTCGGGGGACGTCCCCTCGCCGCGGAACCCGCCCAGCGGCTGCCGGTTCCGAACCCGGTGTCCGAAGGTGATCCCGCCCGCGGACCTCGAGATCGACCAGGAGACCTACCGCGAGCTGATGACGCTTCGCGAGCGCGTCGAGAGCCGCGACGTCTCCCTGGAGACCGTCGGCGACGACGAGCGCTTCGCCCTCGAGAACGGGACCGTTCCCGAGGCCGACGTCGACGCGTTCGTGGCGGCGCTGAAAGAGCGGCTGCTCGGAACCGAACTGCCGGCCCGACACGACGCGGTCGTCACCGAGGCGCTGGCGTCGGTCGCCGCCGGCGACTGGGACGCGGCGGCCGAGCGGCTCCGCGAGGAGTATGAAAGCGTCTGCGAGCGGCGGAATCCTGCCCTCGAGGCTGACGAGCACCCCGTCGCCTGTCACCTCTACGACGCGGCCGAGCGACGAGATGCGCCCGCGCCGGAGCACTGACCCGGTTGCGGAAATTTTAACGTATTATAATCTAATATAAACTCCGATAGTAGCCCAAATCGTTTTGGCAGCAGGCGTAATTACAAACGGCGGCTTCTCTCGGGTATGACGCAGACCCGGTCTCGTATGGAAGCCGCTTGTTCGCTGTTAGCCGAATCCGAGCGCCGTTACCTCCTCTACCAGCTGGCCGAGACGCGACGCGGCAACCTCGAGGACGTCGTCGCGGAGATCGCCGCCTGGGAGCGCGGCGAGAGAGGGGCCGTCGACTCGGAGTACCGCCAGCGCGTCTACGTCTCGCTGGTCCACAACCACCTGCCGCGGCTCGCGGACTACGACATCATCGACTACGACCTGCGCAGCGGCGACATCGTCCTCGAGGAGGGGTTCGACGAGATCCGTCCGCTGCTCGAGCAGTTCAAGCAGACCGAGTCGGAGCCGGAGCTCCGCGAGACGCCCTTGCCCTGATCCGAAACGCATAGCACGTCGCCCGAGAAACGGCGACCGTGACCCGCTATCGAAACCTCGCGCTCTTTCTGTTGCTGGCGGCCGCCTGGGGTAGCTCGTTCGTCGCGATCAGCGCGGGACTCGAGTACCTTCCGCCCGTGCTGTTCGCGGCGCTTCGGTACGATATCGCGGGCGCGCTCATGCTCGCGTACACGGTCTACGCCGTCGATCGCTGGCGACCCGTCAGTCGCGGAGAGTGGGCGACGGTCGCCGTCGGTGCGGCGCTGCTAATCGGCGCCTACCACGTCTTCCTCTTCATTGGCCAACTGCACACGACCGCCGCGGCCGCGGCCGTGGTGGTGAGCCTCTCGCCGGTGTTGACCACCGGATTCGCGCGGGCGCTCGTCCCCTCGGACGCGCTGTCGGCCGTCGGCGTCGGCGGCGTCTGCCTCGGCCTCGTCGGTGTCGGCGTGATCGTCCAGCCCGACCCGTCGAACCTGTTCGCGACCGACGCCGTCGCGAAGCTGCTGGTCTTCTGTGCGGCTACGGCGTTCGCCCTCGGCGGCGTCCTCACCAGACGGATTGACGCCGATCTGCCGATCGAGACGATGGAAGCCTGGTCGATGCTCGGCGGCGCCGCGCTGATGCACGTCGTGAGCCTCGGGCTCGGCGAGCCGATCGAGCCCGCCGCCTGGATCCACCCCGAGGCGCTGGGCGCGCTCGCCTACCTCTCGCTGGTCGCGAGCGCGCTTGGATTCTTGCTGTACTTCGACCTGCTCGAGCGACTGGGCGCCGTCGAGATCAACATGGTCTCCTACGTCGCTCCGGTGTTTACGGCGCTGGTCGGCTGGCTGTATCTGGGCGAAGTGATCGATGCGGCGACCGCGGCCGGCTTCGGGCTGATCGCCTGCGGATTCGTCCTCGTCAAGCGGCGAGCGATCGGCCGGGAGGTCGCCGCGATCGGTCGGTGGCGCTCGAGTCGGTAGCCGCCGAGGTCGTCACTGCCGATAGGTGTGGCCGACGTAGAGTGCGACGAGGTTGGTCCCGAGCAGGGCGAGAAACGTGAGGGTCTCGGCCGCCGTCGACAGGCCGGTCGCCAGCAGGGGCACGTACAGAAAGGGAAGTACGATAGCCGTCCAGAATCCGGTTTTCCGGACGGCGTCGATCAGGTGCGGGACGAGTCGCTCGAGGGGGCGCCGGTCGTTCTGGCTCTCGGTGCTCTCGGTCGACGCCGCGGTGCGGGAATCGCGGGTTGTTGGACTGGACATCGAAACACCCGATCACGTGTCGGTCCCCCACTCGGGCCCACATATACCGGCGCGACCGTTTCGATCGGTTCGGTACGGTTCATCCGAATACGGACCGAACTGAACCGAACCGATCGGAACGGCGACCGCTCTCGCGGCCGTTCCCGACGGGATCGGTGTGCGTACAGTTCACACGATATCGTGCTCGGGACGACGCCGCGTAGGCGACGGTTGTCGCCGTTTGCTCGATCGAACGAACGGTTCGGCGCCGCGTTTCGATCGACCGACGGCGCGGTAGGGGAAGCGTAACTACGCCCTACCGACGAAAAACGAGAGACGGCGCTACTGGAAGCCGATCCGGCTGCCGCGACGACCGGTCGGGTCGGGTCCGCTCGAGCCGCCCTGGAACTCTTCCTCGATGCGCTCGTAGTAGTCGAGGATGTCGTCGGTGATCGTCGGCCGGACGTTCTCCATCGCCTGCCGGAAGTGACGCATCTCGACGGTGTTGGCCTCGTGGTCCTCACGTAGCGCCTCGATGGCGGCCTCGCGGGCGATCGACTCGAGATCGCTGCCGACGTAGCCGTCGGTGATCTCGGCGATCTCCTGGAGGTTGACGTCCGCGGCCAGGGGCGTCCCCTGGGTGTGGATGTCGAGGATCCGTTCGCGACCCTCCACGTCGGGTTCACCGATCATGACCAGGCGGTCGAACCGCCCCGAGCGCAACAGGGCGGGGTCGATCATGTCCGGACGGTTGGTCGCACCGATGACCATCACGTTCTCCATCTCCTCTAAGCCGTCCAGCTCGGTCAGCAGCTGGTTGACGACGCGCTCGGAGACGTTCGAGCCGGTCTCGCCGCCCCGGCCGGGTGCCAGCGCGTCGAGTTCGTCGAAGAAGATCACCGTCGGCGAGACCTGCCGGGCCTTGCGGAAGGTCTGCCGGATCGCCTTCTCGGACTCGCCGACCCACTTGCTGAGCAGCTGCGGGCCGCGCACCGAGATGAAGTTCGCGTTGGTCTCGTTGGCGACGGCTTTCGCCATCAGCGTCTTCCCGGTTCCAGGCGGCCCGTACAGCAGGACGCCCGCCGGCGGATCGATCCCCAGCCGCTCGAACCGTTCGGGGTTGTTCAGCGGCCACTCGACGGACTCCTGGACCTGTTCCTGGGCGTCTTGAAGGCCGCCGACGTCGTCCCAGGAGATCTTCGGCAGCTCGACGAGCACCTCCCGCATTGCCGAGGGTTCGACCTCGTTCAGGGCGCCCCGGAAGTCCTCCCGTTTGACGATCATCCGGTCGATCAGGCTCGGCGGGATGTCCTCCTCGTCTAAGTCGATCTCGGGGAGGTACCGGCGCAGCGCCTTCATCGCGGCCTCCTTCGTCAGGCTCTCGATGTCGGCGCCGACGAAGCCGTGGGTCTCGTCGGCCATGTGGGCCAGGTCGACGTCGTCGGACAGCGGCATCCCGCGGGTGTGGATCTGGAGGATCTCCTCGCGGCCGACCTCGTCGGGGACGCCGATCTCGATCTCGCGGTCGAACCGGCCCGGACGGCGAAGCGCGGGGTCGACGCTGTCGACCCGGTTGGTCGCGGCGATGACGATGACCTGGCCCCGGGCCTCGAGGCCGTCCATCATCGTCAGCAGCTGGGCGACGACCCGGCGCTCGACTTCACCGGTGACATCCTCGCGTTTGGGCGCGATGGAGTCGAGTTCGTCGATGAAGATGATCGCGGGCGACTCCTCGCTGGCGTCCTCGAAGATCTCCCGAAGCTGCTGTTCGGACTCCCCGTAGTACTTCGAGATGATCTCCGGTCCGGCAATGGAGAAGAAACTCGCCGAGGTCTCGTTTGCTACCGCCTTGGCGAGCAGGGTCTTCCCGGTACCGGGCGGGCCGTGCAACAGCACGCCCTGTGGCGGCTCGATCCCCAGCTTCTTGAAGATCTGGGGGTGTTTCATCGGCAACTCGACCATCTCGCGGACCCGCTGGATCTCGTCTTGCAGGCCGCCGATGTCCTCGTAGGTGATTCCGCCGCCGGTCTTCTCGAAGCCGCTGATTGGCTCCTCGCGGAGTTCGACGTCGGTATCCTCCGTGATCAGCACGACGCCCTCGGGCTCGGTCTCGACGGCGATCAACGGGATCGCCTGCCCCGGCGAGCGCATGAACGGGTGGTTCGTCGAGCTCATCACGGGAACGATGTCGTGGCCGACGACCGGTCGCTTGAGGATCTGGCGTTTGACCATCCCCGCAGCGTCGGAGCCGAACTGTACCGACGCCTCCTCGGGCGGTGCGAGGACGAGCTCGTCGGCCTTGGTTGCCTCGGCCTTCCGGATCGTCACTCGTTCGCCGATACCGACGTCGGCGTTCTGTCTGGTGAAGCCGTCGATCCGGACGGTGTCCGTGTTCCAATCCTGTCGGTCCGCCCGCCACACCTTCGCGGCGGTCGTATCCGCGCCTTCGATCTCGATGATGTCGCCCGGACTTAACTTCAGATGTAACAGCGTGTCCGGGTCGAGTCGGGCGATACCGCGACCCGAGTCGTTCGGGTACGCTTTCGCAACCTCCAGTTGGACTTCGTTCATGATTCGGGATGGACGGCGATGTCAGTGATTCCGATTCGGGACCGGATAGGCTTTTTGCTACCGTGAACCCACACCGTGCTAGTTAGCACCATATCTAACTGAGGTGCCAAGACACATAGAGGTACCGGCTTCGGAGGGTTTTGGCGGCGTCGAGAAGGTGGCTTTTTGGCTTCGCCGGCCGCCAGTCGACGTATGCGAACGCTCGCGTTCGACGGCCGAATGGGTGCAAGCGGCGATATGATCCTCGCCGCGTTGCTCGACGCCGGCGCCGACCGGGACGTCCTCGAGCCCGTCGAGACGGCGCTCGACCTCGAGTACCGGATCGACGAGACCGTCAAGTGCGGCATCGCGTCGGCGACCGTCGACGTGGTTCTGACCGACGGCGAGGACGCGACCCGGACGGAGGGGAGTCACGGACACGCCCACGATCACGGCGATCCGGACCAGCACGACCACGGCCACGTCCACGACCACGATCACGGGGACAATGATCACGATCACGGCCACGTCCACGACCACAGCCACGGGGACGACGCGGGCGTTCCCGCGGAGGGCCACGGCCCCCACCGCAGCTACCTCGAGGTCCGCGAGATCGTCGCGGAGATGGCCCTCGACGACGCGGTCGAACGCGACGCGCTCGCGATCTTCGAGCTGCTCGGCGAGGCCGAGGCGAGCGTCCACGGCGAGGAGCTCGAGGACATCCACTTCCACGAGGTCGGCGCCGACGACGCGATCGCGGACGTCGTGGGCGCCGTCGCGCTCGCTCGCGATCTCGACCCCGATCGGATCGTCACCACCCCGCTCTCGACCGGCGGCGGCACCGTCGGGATGAGCCACGGCGAGTACCCCGTCCCGTCGCCGGCGGTCGTCGAGATCGCCGAGCGGGCGGACTGGTCGCTGCGGGGCGGTCCCGTCGACGCCGAGCTGTTGACGCCGACGGGGGCGGCGATTCTGGGCCACCTCGCGGACGGCGTCGACGCGCTGCCGTCGCTCGAGCTCGCGGCCTCGGGCTACGGCGCCGGTGGCTACGACCTCGATCCGCACCCGAACGTGCTCCGGGCGCTCGTCGGTGACGGCGGCCGCGAGCTCGTCAGAGACGACATCGCCGTCCTCGAGACGAACCTCGACGACGCGACGCCGGAAGTCCTGGGTGGACTACAAGATTCACTCGCGAGCGTAGGCGCGCGCGACGTTACGATAGTGCCGGCGACGATGAAGAAGTCCCGCCCCGGACACCTCGTGAAGGTGATCTGCAAACCCGAAGACCGCGAGCGCGTCGCCCGGGCGCTCGCCGAGGAGACGGGCACCCTCGGGATCCGGGAGGCGGGCGCGACCCACCGCTGGATCGCCGACCGCGAGTTCGAGACCGTCGCGCTCGAGATCGACGGCGAGTCCTACGACGTCTCGGTCAAGGTCGCGAGCGACGCCGACGGCGAGGTCTACGACGTCAGCGCGGAGTACGACGACGCCGCGCGGGTGGCCCGCGAGAGCGCGCTTCCGGTTCGCGAGGTGTTGCGACGCGCCGAGGCGGCCGTCGATCGGTAACGCTCGTCCTCGAGTCCCCGTGGGGAGAGCGACGTCGCGTCCGACTCGAGCGAACGGTAACGCGGTCGCACTCGAGCGGAGGCGATAGTAGTCGCCGAAACGATCTACTCACCGCTCACACAGTGGCCAGCACGACCGATGCTGACCGCTGATTCGCGAGTGAGAACGTACTGACTTGCAACGACTACTACGGCGACCGTATGGATGCGGCGTCGCAAAAAAGCGAATCGGTCGTGAGTGTCAGGCCGTTACTTCTGGGCGGCGAAGGCGAAGTTGCCCGAGATGCTGGCGCCGGCCTGGGCGTTGGTGTTGTTCTGTTCGGCGAAGTTAGCGGCGGCAGCGTCACCCTTGTAGGACGCAGCAACGTTGTCGCCCTGCTTCAGGTTGTTCTCCTGATCGACGTTCTGGTACTGGTTGGTCTCGGCGTCGGAGATCTGGCCGATCGCGACGACGTCGTCGGCGTACGAGTCGCCGTCGTCACCGTGCTTGTGGTCGCGGTCGCGGTCGTCCTTCTTGTCGTCGCCGTGCTTGTGGTCGCGGTCGCGGTCGTCCTTCTTGTCGTCGCCGTGCTTGTGGTCGCGGTCGCGGTCGTCCTTCTTGTCGTCGCCGTGCTTGCGGTCGTCCTTCTTGTCGTCGCCGTGCTTGCGGTCGTCCTTCTTGTCGTCGCCGTGCTTGTGGTCGCGGTCGTCCTTCTTGTCGTCGCCGTGCTTGCGGTCGTCCTTCTTATCGTCGCCGTGCTTGCGGTCGTCCTTCTTATCGTCGCCGTGTTTGTGGTCGTCGTAGTCGTCGTGTTTATCGTCGTAACTTCCCGCTGCTGCAGTCCCTGCGAAACCGACGAACAGGAGGCTGCCGAGCAGCGCGATCGTCATCGTGATTGCGAGTGCGCGTTTCATTGTTGTGCGAGTGTGCGTTATCGGCTCAACGAGCAGGCGCGACCGAACGCGACCGTGATCGACACAGCCGCAGCTCTTCGAGACCCTACCGTTTCGTCGCCGCCTGACGCGTTGCCCGACTGGGACTCATCACGGGGTTGTATATGAACTGAGGGTACAGTTTCGTGATGTATCCGCGTCCTAGCGCCGTCAAGTCCCGCTCACAGCTAACGCTCGTGAACGTTACCGCGAGCCGAACCTCGTTTTGGTATCGCTACAGGTTCCCGACTCGAGCCGACGGAAACGGGTCGCGTCCGGATTCGTCGCCCCCCGTCGTCACCAGCGGATCGGTCCCGGAAAACGCCCATGTGCTGTCGCGGGAGCGCGGCGCTACTCCTGATTGGATTCCTGGGAGGAGAGCCGTCCGCCGTAGCCGTCGGTATCGATCGCGAGCCGAACCGAAAAAAGTCGCACGCGGTAGCGATCGAACGCGGTTACTTCTGGCTGATGCCGGCGAAGTTAGCGGAGGAGCTGATGCCGACCTGGGCGTTGGAGTTGCTCTGACTGGCGAAGTTAGCGGCAGCAGCGTCGCCCTTGTAGGACGCGGCAACGTTGTCGCCCTGCTTCAGGTTGTTCTCCTGGTCGACGTTCTGGTACTGGTTGGTTTCCGCGTGTGAGGACTGACCGATGAGAGCGGACCGATCTCCGTCGTCGTAGCGGTCGTTATCGTGGTGGTCGTTGTCGTGACCGTCATAGCGGTCGTGCTTGTCGTCGTCGTGCTTGTCGTCGTGATAGTCGTGTGCCGCTGCGGTGCCGGCAAAGCCCATGAACAGGAGGCTGCCGAGCAGTGCGACCGTCATCGTGATCGTGAGTGCGCGTTTCATTGGGTATCACGGGCACGCATCACGGTCGCTGCCCCCTCCTTCGCGAAACGCCGGCTCGAGACGAGCCGCCGGTTCTTTCGGGGTTCGTGACGCGGTGCCCGACAGGGAGTCAGGACGGAAGCCTACTTGAACCCGAACAACGATTACGTCCCGAATTATCGGACTGAGAGCCGCTAAAACGTCGCTATCGGTCGCGGTTCGTGAACGACCGACCGTTCGTCCGATTCCCGTCGGGAAACACCGCGTTGGCGCGTTCTGAATCGGAGTCCCCGCTTTCGCCACCGCACCCGCAACGTTCGCCTCGGAACCGTTCGATCCGCGTTTCGAACCGGTTACGCAGCGATTTCGCCCCGTTCCGTTCCCTCGTCGCTCGTCTCGCTCGAGAACGGTCCGCGTCGCTAGCTACCGAATGTCAACTCGTAATCAGGACCTACTCGCGCCGTCCTCGGCTCGAGCGCCGCGACGGGACTGGCCCCGGATCGTCACACTGCCGTCGTCGGGCTGCGGATCCGGGGTCGTCCGCGAGACCGGTGACGTCGAGGACCGTCGGGTGGAGGCGTCCGACGCGGTGACGCCCTCCGCGCTCCGCGACGGGTCACCGTTTCGGTCCGCGCTCTCGCGGTGCACCGGTGAGGCCGACTCCCGCCAGTCGGCTCCGAAACCGAATCGAGAACCGGACCGCGGACGTAACCAATCGTTAGTGGATCGCACCCGCGCGGTTTGGGGGGACGACCGCCCGCGCGCGATCGACGGGTTCGAATCGATCGGAAAAGTAGGTTTGCGGTGTTCTGACGGGTGTTAACGCTCGTAACGATCGGCCCGCCTTTTGCGAATCCTCCCCCCACGGAGAGGGGACATGAGCGAGGTACTCTCGGGCGATCCCCGGCGGACGGGCGAGTGCGGCGAGCGGTGCCGAACCGGCCGGTTCCCGCTCGAGCGCGGACGATCGGGGGCACGCGCTCGCCGCGGCCGACGAACCGCTTCCAAAACCCCGGAGCGGCGGAACCGTCCACCGACGATCCGGGCGGACGACGAACTCGGAGGTCCCCCGGGGGTGTTCGACGGCGATGGCGGATGAACGCCGGCTCGCGGTCGGCGTGATCGGCGTCGGGGCGATGGGGCGACACCACGCCAGGGTGTACGAGGAGCTCGAGGGAGCCGCCCTCGAGGGTGTTTTCGACGTCGACGCGGAACGGGCGAACGCCGTCGCCGCCCGTCACGGGACCGCGGCGGTGGGCCTCGAGGCGCTGCTCGATCGGGTCGATGCCGTCTCGGTCGCCGTGCCGACGGCCCACCACCTCGAGGTCGTCGGCGCCTGTCTGGAGGCCGGCGTCCCGACGCTCGTCGAGAAACCGGTTGTCGGCGACCTCGCGGACGGGCGGGCGCTGCGGCGGGCGGCCGAGACGGCGGGCATCCCCGTACAGGTCGGTCACGTCGAGCGGTTCAACCCCGCGGTCGAGGCGCTCGAGGGAGTCCTCGAAGGGCTGTCGATCGTCGACGTCACCGCACGCCGGCTCGGTCCGCCCCCCGGACGACCGATCGCGGACGGCGCCGTCGTCGACCTGATGATCCACGACATCGACGTCGTGCTCGCCCTGCTCGAGGACGACCCCGTCGACGTGACCGGTCACGGAGTCGCCGGGGACCGTCACGCCAGCGCCCTGCTCGAGTTCCCCGACGCGGTGGCGTCGTTGACCGCGAGCCGGCTGACCCAGCGCAAGGTTCGATCCCTCGAGGTCACCGCCGAGGAGTGTCTCGTCGCGGTCGACTACCTCGAGCAGTCGGTCGAGATTCACCGGCGCTCGGTCCCCGAGTACGTCGAACGCGACGAGGGCGTTCGGTTCAGACACGAGAGCCTGATCGAACGGGTCAGCGTTCCGGACGACGAACCCCTGCGACGGGAGCTCGCGTCGTTTCTCGAGACCGTTCGAACCGACTCGACCCCCGAGGTCACGGTCGAGGACGGGCTCGCCGCCCTCGAGGTCGCCCGGCGTATCGAGGGCGCGGGGCGAAACGATCGGCCGACGGCGGATCTGGAGGCCTCGCGTGAGTGATCCGCGTCGACCCGCCGGCTCGAGGCCGCGAGGTGCGGGCTGATGTACCGGGGGCGAACGGTCGGCGTCGTCGTCCCGGCCTACGACGAGGCGGGGTTCGTCGGCGGGGTCCTCGAGTCGGTGCCCGACTACGTCGATCGGGTCTACGCCGTCGACGATCGCTCGCGGGACCGAACCTGGGCGGAGATCGCCGAGCGAGCGAGCCGGCTCAACCGCGCGGCCGCGACCGATCGGGGACGGGAGACGGTCGCCGCGGGCGCGGGGTTCGACCGTCGGATCGTCCCGATCCGCCACGACCGCAACCGCGGGGTCGGCGCCGCCATCGCGACGGGGTACCGCAGGGCCCTCGCCGACGGGATCGACGTGACGACCGTGATGGCCGGCGACGGCCAGATGGACCCCGCCCGCCTGCCCGCGCTGCTCGACCCGATCGTCGAGGGCGACGCCGACTACGCGAAGGGAAACCGGCTGGCCGACGGCGCCCGCGACGAGATGCCCCGGTTCCGGCTAGTCGGGAACGCGGCGCTGACCGTCCTGACCAGGGTCGCCTCGGGGTACTGGCGAACCGGCGACCCTCAGAACGGTTACACGGCGATCTCGCGGCGGGGTCTCGAGCGACTCGACCTCGAGGCGGTCTACGACCGCTACGGCTACCCGAACGACCTGCTGGTTCGGTGCAACGCCGCCGGGCTGCGCGTCGCCGACGTCCCGATGCCCGCCCGGTACGGCGACGAGGAGTCCTCGATCGCGTACGCGACCTACGTGCCGACGGTGTCGGCGCTGCTCCTCAGAGCGTTCGTCCGGCGGCTCGCGAGGCGGTACCCGCTCCGGGAGCTCCACCCGGTCCCGCTGGGGTACGCCGCCGGCGCGCTCGCGCTCGCCGGCAGCGCCCTCGAGGGCGCTCGGGCCCTGTTCGGACGGCGTTCGAGCGACGGAGCGACGATCGGGATCGGACGGGCCGCCCTCCTCGCGGTCGCGGGCGCGGCCTCGGCCGGCGTCGCCGCGGGCCTCGAGCGCCGGCTGCACGCCCCCCTCGAGGTGAGGCGGGATGGGTGAGCGCGTCGTCGTCACGATCCAACACCCCGCGCACGTCCACTTCTTCAGGAACGCGATCGCCGAACTCGAGGGTCGCGGGTACGACGTCAGGGTGTTCGTCCGCGAGAAGGACGTCGCCTGCGAGTTGCTCGAGCACTACGGCATCGCGTACCGACGGCTGGCCGGCCCCGCGGGATCGACGCGGGGACTGCTCTCGGTCCAGCCCCGCTACGAGTACGAGATCGTCCGCCGAGTGCGCCGCCTCGAGCCCGCGGTGATCCTCGGTATCGGCGAGCCCGCGGTGGCCCACGCCGGCGCGGTCGCCGACGCCGAGAGCGTCCTCTTTACCGACACCGAACACGCGGCGGTGCAAAACGCCGTCTCGCTCCCGCTCGCCGATCGGGTCTACACGCCGACGGCGTTCTGGGACGAGTACGGCCCCCACCACCGCCGGTACCCCGGCTACCACGAGCTGGCGTACCTCC
Organism: Natronococcus sp. JC468; assembly: GCF_012163165.1. Lineage (NCBI taxonomy): Archaea > Methanobacteriati > Methanobacteriota > Halobacteria > Halobacteriales > Natrialbaceae > Natronococcus > Natronococcus sp. JC468. The sequence goes on along the minus strand of NZ_JAAVUO010000008.1, from coordinate 15,864 downwards.
ACCCCGACCGGTTCGAACCCGACCCCACGGTGCCGGCGGCGGTCGGCTCCGACGACGGGCCGCTGGTCGTGCTCCGGCTCGTCTCCTGGACGGCGGCCCACGACGTCGGCCGCGGCGGCGTGGGCGACCTCGAGCGGGTGATCGCCGGCCTCGAGCGCTTCGGTGCGACGGTTCGGATCTCCGCCGAGGGCCGGCTCCCGCCGGCGCTCGCGGCGCGGCGCTTCGAGCTCCCGACCCACCGGATCCACGACCTGCTCGCCCGCGCGGACCTGTTCCTCGGCGAGAGCGCGACGATGGCCGCCGAGAGCGCGCTGCTCGGGACCCCCGCGCTGTACGTCTCCGGGCTGCGGGCCGGCGTCCTCGAGGAGCTCGAGCGTCGCTACCGCCTGCTCCGGTGCCCCCGGGAGGGGTGCGGCCCCGACGAGTCCCTTCCCCCCGCGCGCGAGCTCCCCGAGATCCGGGAGCCGACCCTGGCGAGTCGACGCCGTCGGCCCCTCGCCGAGCGCGTCGACGCGACCGACCTCGTCGTCGCGGTCGTCGAGGACGCCGCCGGCGCCGCGGGTACGACGCCCCCGGAGCCGTCCGTCCCGGAGGTCGTCCGGCGGTGACCGACGCCCTCGAGGACCGCGAGTTCGCCCTCTGTCTCACCCACGACGTCGACCGCGTCTTCAAGACCTACCAGGCGCCGTACTACGCCGTCCGCGAGCGCGATCCCTCCCACCTCCGGTCGCTGGTCGCCGACGAGCGCCCCTACTGGCAGTTCGAGGAGGTGATGGCCCTCGAGGACGACCTCGGCGTTCGCTCGTCGTGGTACGTGCTCAACGAGCGGTCGCTGCTGGAGCGCCCGCCCCGCGAGTGGCTCCGCCCCGAGAGCTGGACGCTGTACGCGGGGCGGTACGACCCCACGGATCCGGAGCTGGTCGACGCGATTCGCGCCCTCGAGCGGGGCGGCTGGGAGGTCGGCCTCCACGGTTCCTACGACTCCGCCGACGACCGGGCGCGGCTCCGGTACGAGAAGCGCGTCCTCGAGGGCGTCCTCGGCGACCCGATCGTCGGCGGCCGCCAGCACTACCTGAACCTCGTCGGGCGACGCACCTGGGAGCACCACCGCGCGATCGGGCTGCGCTACGACGCCAGCTACGGCTCGAGCACGAACTACGGGTTCGACGGCCGCTACGACGTGCTCCGGCCGTTCGACGACGCCTTCGTCGTCTTCCCGCTGACGCTGATGGAGCGCGCGCTGGTCCCCTCGTCGCCCTCGCTCGAGTGGGCCTGGCGGGAGTGTCGGCGGCTGCTCGAGGAGGCCCACGAACACGACGCGGTGATGACCGTGCTCTGGCACCCCCGGTACTTCAACGAGGAGGAGTTCCCGGGCTACCGCACGCTCTACGAGCGCCTGATCCGCGAGGCGAAGGCGATGGGCGCCTGGATCGGCCCCTGCGGGGAGTACTACGACCTGCTCGAGCGACGGCGGGAGGCGACGTCGTGACGGTAGAGCAATGTTCGAAATCACTCATGCAATGCCAAAGTAGATTGCATTTCAATGGTCGAGGTGGAATTAGCTTTGTTATCATAAGGGTAACGGCATTGAACGATGCTCCCGTAGCTATACCTGGGATCGCGTTTCGACGCAACTCGTAGGCAAAATCATGACTACCGATACAACCGATCGGCAACTCGTCTGGGTTGTCCTCGCAATCGCTGCTGCCCTCGTGGCCTTTCCTATGTTCGCTATGGGGTTCGGCATGATGGGGGCTGGACCGATGATGGGCGGGACGTGGGGCACTGGCATGTGGGGTGTGGCTGGAGCGCCCGAATGGATGCTCATCGTCGGCGTTGGGATGCAGCTCCTCTTCCTCGCCGTCATCGTCGGGGCCGTCTACCTCGGCTATCGAGCGGTGACCGCGCAGGATGAAGCGTCTGACCCTGCACTCGAGGAGCTTCGGGCTGCCTATGCACGCGGCGACCTGAGCGACGAGGAATACGAACGACGGCGGGATCGACTCGAAACTGAACCGTAGTACCGATCATGTTGGCGACACCGGGAACAGAGGTGTTCGAGGCCCTCCGGATTGGGATCGGCTTTCTCTGGACGGCGGCGTGGGCGACCATCACGGGGCTGGTGATCACCAGTCTCGTCCAGATCTACGTCTCAAAAGAGCGAATGGCCGCCGTGCTCGGTGACGGCGACGTAGCCGGTATCACGAAGGCCACGCTGTTCGGCGCTGCCAGCAGCGGCTGTAGCTTCGGGGCCGTCGCCATCGGGAAAGGGCTGTTCAAGAAAGGTGCCCACGTCGTGAACTTCCTGGCGTTCATGTTTGCCTCGACGAACCTCATCGTCGAGCTCGGTTTGATGATCCTGATCCTGCTCGGCTGGGAGTTCCTCGTCGCCGAGTTACTCGGTGGCCTCGTCCTTATCGCCGTAATGGCGGTCATCGTCCATCTGACGCTTCCGGAGCCCCTCTTCGAGCAGGTTCGCGGCGAATTGAATCAGCGAGATCACGACCACGGCGTGACCGAGGATCCGACGTGCGGGATGGAAGGGAAAGACGAGTATTCGCTCGTCACAGACGGCGGAGAAGCGGTGAAGTTCTGTTCGAAGGGGTGTATGGAGACCTATCGTCAGGAGGCGGCCAGTAGCGGTGGCTGGCGGGACGAACTACTGTCGTGGGGCGGCTGGTACAAGGTCGGCAACCAGTACCGCAAGGAGTGGTCGATGCTCTACAAGGATGTGATTGCGGGCTTCCTGATCTCAGGGTTCGTCATCGTGTTCGTCCCACAGTGGGTGTGGAACGCGCTCTTTCTCCAGGGTGACGGTTTGCTGGTCAGCGCCGAGAACGCGATCATGGGCGTTGCCATCGCCATCATCAGTTTCGTCGGTAGCATGGGGAATGTCCCGTTCGCCGTCGCGCTCTGGGGTGGCGGTGTGAGTTTCGCTGGTGTCATCGCCTTCGTCTACGCCGACCTCATCACGATCCCGGTGCTCAACGTGTACCGGAAGTACTACGGCTGGAAGGTGATGCTGTACATTCTCGGCGTGTTCTTCGTGACGATGGCGTTCACGGGATTTCTCATGGAACAGCTGTTCGACGTATTGGGGATCGTTCCCGATCTCGCCGGTGGCATGACTGCGAGCGAGCAGACCTATTTCGAACTGAACTACACGTTCTACCTCAACCTGATCGCGTTCTCGCTCTCGGGATTCCTCCTCTACGTGTACCGAAGCGGTCTGGGAGCTCCCGGCGAGTACCGGGATCCGGTCTGTGGGATGCGGACCGACGAGGGTGACCCAAGTGTCACTTACGATGACGATACGTACCACTTCTGTTCAGAGACCTGCAAGAGAACGTTCGAGAAAACGCCCGACGAGTTCGCTAGGATCGATCCGAACACCTCCGGTGCTCACAACAATCACTGACAGGTCGATGGCGCGAATCGTTTCGGAACCCGCCACCGCAGTGTTATCGAGTCGATCTGCAGACGCACTCGAGCAGATCGATCGACCGTTGACAGGCAAGGCCAACCCCTACCCGTCCCTGCAGAGTACGCCCGCTCGAGACACGTGGTCGTCGCTACCGAAGTGCTAGTCGCGCTGGTCGTCCTGGCTTTCCTCGGCGGGATCGTCGTCGCCACGATCGGCCCCGGGGGCATCCTCATCGTCACCGGGCTCTACCTGCTGACCTCGCTGTCGGGCGCCGAGGTCGCGGGCACCTCGAGCGCCGTCTTCACGGTCGGCGCAGTACTGGGAAGCCTCGTCTACGCGCGCTCTGGCGAGATTGACTGGTGGATCGCGGGCGTGGTCAGCGCCGCCGCCGCGGCGGGCACCTGGATCGGCGTCCAGGCCAACGCCTACCTCTCGCGGGCGCTGTACGGGCTCGTGCTGGCGGCGCTGCTGGCCGTCGTCGGCGTCACGATCGTCTACCGCGAGCACCGCGACCTCGAGCCCCGCGTCGAGCTCGGCCGCGGCGGGTGGGACACCGCGGGGTTCGTCGCGGTCGGGCTCGTGATCGGCGTCGCGGGCGGCCTGCTGGGGATCGGCGGCGCGGCGCTGTCGGCCCCGGCGCTGGTGCTGGTCGGCGTGCCGATGCTCGCGACGATCGCGGTCACGCAGGTCGTCGTCGTGGCCACGGCGCTGTTTACGGCCGTCAACTACCTGCTGCTGGACGCGATCGTGACCTCGCTGTTCGTCCCGATCACGCTCGCCTACCTGGCCGGCGTCGGAATCGGCTGGTGGCTCGCCCACCGGGCCGAGCCGGGTCGGCTCAAGCTCGCGCTCGGCGTCGCGCTGATCGGACTGGCGGGCTCGCTGGTCGTCTGAGTCCTACTCGAGCGCGCGCCGGGCTCGCTCGCGGCCCATCCCGAGGCCGATCTGGTGGTCGCCGTAGTAGAGCGCGCCGCCGCCGCTGCCGATCATGTAGCCGAGCGGACCGACGGCCTCGATGCGGTTGTCGTCGCTGGTGGTAAACCGCATCGACGTATCCTCGAAGGCGAGTTCGCCGTTGACCCAGTAGCGCATCTCGCCGTCGGCCGCGGCCGTGCCGCCGTCGTAGGAGTTGGTCCGGACGTGGCACTCGATCTCGTTCCACTCGTCCATCCGAACGACGGCGTCGGTCATCTGGAAGTCGCTCGAGCCGTCCATGTGGTAGGCGTACGAGAAGAACTTGTACCCCTCCGGCGCGGGCGAGTCGTTCCGGTTGGCGAACCCGATGGCGTTCGACCAGCCGTTCTCGCCGGTGGCCGTGCCCCCGCCGGAGGAGCCCCCGCCGTTGGTCAGCGGCGCCCAGAACATCCGAACCGTGTCGTCGGCGCCCAGATCGAACCCCTCGGGGTAGACGGTAAACCTGGTGTAGATCTCGTCCTGTTGCTCGCCGACGTGCTCGGGGAAGCGGTACTCGCAGTTGGCGATCTTCGAGTCGCCCGTGAACTCCGTCCGCAGCGATTGGTCGTGGCGCGTCGTCCGCTCGGGGACGAATTCGGGGACGTACGACCCCCGAACGTCGTTGACGTCGTAGACCGCGCTCGGCTCGGCGTACTCGTCGTAGTCGACCCCGATCACCGACGAATCGGTCTCGGCCGCCGCGGTCGCGCTCGTTCCCGCGCCGACGCCCAGGGCGGCCAGCGCTCCCCCGGCCAGCCCCAGGTACGATCGACGGCCGAGCGCGCGGTCGCTCCCCCCGCGAGCGCTCTCGGTGCGCGTCTCCTCTGATCGTCCTCGAGCCGGGTGCTGTCGTTCCATGCGCTCGGGAAACGGGCGACTACGTCTATAAATTTTCTCTTTCGATAGAATGTAAGAAAATCCGAAACTGATTCTGCCTGGCCGGATCCTGTGTAACGTTTGACCGGTGTGTCGGCCCAAATAGCTCGAGCGGAAACCTCGGATTACGGTGGACCGGCGCGGCGTTCACCGCTCCAATCCGTCGTTACGAGCGCCGAGGGCTCGAGGACGAGTCCGAGCGCGGCGGACAATGCGCCGTTTCACTCGGACGAGCGGCGAGAGGATCGCGACCGCTTTCCGCGGGGCCGTCGCCCTCGCGGTATGCGCTCGGAGCCGCGGGTACTGGTGCTCGACGGCGACTACCCCACCTCGCTGGCGATCGCCCGGGAGCTCTCGGCGGACCTCGACGCGACGATCGTCGGCGCGGGGACCTCCCCCCACAGCCGACTCGCTCGCTCGCGGTACTGTGACGTCCCCGCCGCGATCCCGTCGCCGGACGATCCCCGCTACCTCGAGGGCGTCCGCGCCGTCCTCGAGGTCCACCGTCCCGACTTCGTGCTCCCCGTCGGCTACGGGTCCGCCGCCGCGATCGAGGCGGCCCGCGGGGACCTCCCGGCGTTCGTCTCGACCTGCCTCCCCGATCCGGACGCCTTCGAGACCGCGGCCGACAAGCGGGCGACGGCGGAGCTGGCGACGGCGCTCGGGATCGACGTTCCCCGCGACCACTCGGCGCTCGTCGCGACCCTCGATTCGGAGGGCCGGGAACCGGGCGCGCTCGAGGCCCTCGCGTTCCCGGTCTTCTGCAAGGCCCGCCGGGAGGCCGGCGGCGGGGGCGAGACGACCGCGCGGGTCGCGGACCCGGACCGGTTCTGGACGGTCTACGACCGCCTCGCGGCCGCCTCGCCGACGGGGGAGGTGCTCGTTCAGGAGTCGATCGACGGCTCGGCCTCGACGTACGGCTGCGGGCTGTTCCGTCTGGACGGCGCGGTCGAGCTCCGGATGGCCCACGAGGAGCTGCGGTCGGTCCCCCGCCGGGGCGGCAGCGGCACGCACCTCCGGCTGCGTCGGGATCTCCCCCTCGAGTCGGCGGCGACCGCGCTGCTCGGGGAACTCGAGTGGCGTGGGGTCGCCCTCGTCGAGTGCAAGCGCCGCGAGGACGGCGAGCTCGTCCTGATGGAGATCAACCCGAAGTTCTGGGCCTCCTACGCGCTGGCCAGCGCCCACGGCTACCGGTTCGCCTCACGGCTGGTCGCGCGGACGCTCGGGTTCGAGGACTGCCTCCCCGACCGACCGCCCGAGACGACGGGGGAGATGACGTTCCCGCTGCGGGAGCTGTACCACTACGCGCGACACCGTGAGGAGGAGCGACTGCTCGAGTGTCTGCGCGCGGTCGCGAGGCCGGGCGTCCCCTGGAACGTCGACCGATCGGATCTGGGGGCGTGGCTGACGCCGCCGGCCGCCGTCCTCGAGGGGCTGCCGGGCGCGACCGCCGAGCCGAGCGACGCCGACCGCGAGGCGGTCGCGTTCACCCGTCGGTAGGCGACTCCGGGTAGTCGTCGGGGTCGACCTCGTCGCCGCCGACCCACAGCTCGTCGGGGGCGGGGTCGGCCTCGAGGGCGACGACCGTGCCGTCGAAGAGGTAGCCGTCGACGCTCTTCGGCGACGCGGTCGCCTCGGCGATCGCGTACCCGCTCTCGGACTCGTCGGCCGGGACGATCTCGACGGTGTCGTTGTACGTCGCCTGGTGGTCGTCGGCGTTGCTCCAGTCGGTGTGGACGACCGCGCCGTCGACGAAGAGGCGGTAGGTCGCGGGCTCCTCGCCGTTGACGTAGGTCACCCGCCCGTCGTAGTCGTCCATGTTCGCCGGGTCCTCGAAGTGGGGGTGGCGCTCGTAGGGCGGGATCTCCGGGACCTCCTCCGCGAGCAGCTCGTGCTCGTCGTAGTAGATCGCCAGGTCCGCCGGCGCGGTCTCGCTCCCGCCGTAGCGCACGAGCGCCCCGGCGTACTCGACGGCCTGTTCCTCGACCGTCGTCCACCGGAAGTCCGTTCGCTCGTAGGCTAACTCGCCGTCGATCCAGCACCGGGCCTCGCCGTCGGGCACCGCCTCGCCGCCCTCGATCGAGTTCATCGCGACCGCGGTCTCGAGGGCGAACCACTCGTCGGCGGGCACCCGCGTCTCGGTCAGCTCGAACTCCCCGCTCGTGGACGGCTGATCGAGGTGGTAGGTGTAGGCCGCGAGCGCGTACCCGTCGGCCGACGGCTCCCCCCGGTTCGCGACCGCCAGCATGCTCGACCAGCCGTCGGTGCCCGAGGGCCGTCCGCGACCGCCCGAGCCCTGCACGCCGGCCTCCGTGTTCAGCCCGAGCGTCCAGAACCGGCAGACGTCGTCCGGCCGCATCTCCCAGTCATCGCCGAGTCGAACCACCGCCCGCTGGCGGACCGCACCGGGCTGGCCGTACCCGTTCTCGGGGAACCAGTAGGCGGCGTTGCTCCCGTTGTTCTCGCCGCGGGGGATCTCGCAGCGCAGCGCCTGTCCCCCGTCGAACGTGTGGTTGTCGACGAACGAGAATGACGCGGGGTCGCCCGTCCAGACGCGGTAGGCGTCACTCGGCGTCTCGAGCCCGTCGTACTCGACATCGACGAACGCGACGTCCTCGGCGTCCTCGTCGGCCCGATCCGCGAGCGAGTCGTCGAACCCGGTCGATCCGTCGTCCGCAGGCGGTTCCGACTCGTCGTCTCCCGGCTCCTCGGGATCCTCGGAGTCGCCCCTCGGACACCCCGCGAGCGCGATCGCCGCGGCGACGGCGCCGCCGGATTTCAGGACGGTTCGACGATCCACCCTCGAAGGCAGGGGACGACGGTGCATAGCGTTCGCCACCGTCGCCGCGGGAAGTCGGAGATTGTCGTCGGTCGAGCGCGACGACGACGCGATAACACCGGGTTACCGCCGTCCCGATCCGAGAGCCGGACTCCGCGGACGGCGCCGTCCGTCGCGACGCAGCGACCGATTACCCGAGTCGGCGCCGTCGAACGTGCTGTACCATTTTTCGTCCCGGTTCGCGTAGCGGCGCCCCGGTATGCGTCACCGTTCGGCGGCGTCGGCCGCGACGGCCCGCGGTCGGCCCCGGAGGGAACCGTGATCCGCCTCCCGCTCGAGCCGGTGCGCTCGCTCTCGATCGCGCTCGCGGGAACGGCCGCGCTGGGGGTCGGGCTCCCCCTCCTCTTCGGGCTCCCGAACCTGTCGATCCTCGGGCTGTACGTCGCCGTTCCGATGATCGCCGCGCCCCTCGCGGTCCGTCGGTTCGGCGCCGATCGGCGGAATCCCGGAGGGGCGACGCCGACTGTTCGGGTCGACTGGCGACTCTGGTCGACGGCGTTTCACCTCCTGGCGGGCGCGCTCGTGGTCGTGCTGGTCGCGACCGACGTCCGCCCCTACGGGTTCTACGCGGGCGTCGCCGCCCTCTACGGGCTCTGTTTCCTGCTGATCGTAACCGGGGACGGGCGGTCGCGCCGCGCGGTCGCACTCTATCACCTGGTCGCCGTCCTCCTGCTGGTCGTCTACAGCGTCACGCTGAACTATGACTTCTTCGTCGGTCACACCGACCTCTCGGCCCACACCGCCATCGCGCGCTCGATCCTCGAGACCGGGCGGACGGCGACGGTGGTGCCGATCTACGAGTCGTTCCAGCTCTGGCACGTCTACACCGCGTTCGGCTCGCTCCTGCTTGGCGACGCCGTCGCCGCCCACACGACGGCGTACGCGCTCTCCGGCGGGCTGTTCGCGGCGGGTCTCGGGCTAATTGCCGGGCTCGCCCGCCGGCTCCACCCGGACGAGACGTTCGGGCTCCTCTCGGCGCTGGTCGCGGTCGCCTTTCCGCTGTACCTCTTCTACGGGATGTACTCGATCCCCCGCAGCGCGACGTCGATCTTCCTGCTGGCGCTGCTGGTCGCGCTCGCGAGCCACCCGACGGCGGGCGTGCGGCTGCTGACGGTCGGGCTCGTCGTTGCCATCGTGATCGCCCACCCCGCGACGATTCCGTTCGTGCTGGCGGTCTTCGCCCTCGTCGCGCTGGCCGAGCGCGCGACCGCCCGTCCCGAACCGCTGGTCGACGCCTACGTCCTCGCCGTCTCCGTCCTCGCGACGGGACTGTACTGGCTGTACGCCGCCGAGGGCGTCGTCACCCGGCTCGCGGGAACGATCGAGGCGACGCTGTCCGGGGCCTCGGAGTCGGCCGTCCCCGAGGGCGTGGTCGCCAGCCCCTGGGTCGAGGCCGCGAACTACGTCCCCTACGGCTTCGCGCTCTTTTTCCTCCTGGTCGGGGTCCTCTTCCTGCTCGAGCGCCGCGGCCGAGGGGCGGATGCGACCGAGGACGCCCCGGACGCGGCCGTCGCCGGCGACGGCGGTCGACTCCGGAGCCCGCACCTGCTGACCGTCGGGCTCGTCGCGGTCGCGCTCGCGCCGCTGGTCTTTCCCGGCCCGCTGCTGTTGCTGGACGCGCTGGCCGGGGTCAACGTCGACCGCTTCGGCCACTACGCGTTCGCGTTCGTCGCGCTGACGGGCGGGTACGGCCTGTACGAACTCGTCAGTCGGGGCGGCCTCGCCGCGTTGCTCGCCGCGCTCGCGGTGCTCTCGCTGTTCGGGTTCGCCGCGGTCTCGAACGACTTCACCGCCTCCGACAACCCCGTCGTCGAGCGCCCGTTCTACACCTTCTACCTCGAGGACGAGGAGCGCGACTCCTTCGAGGCGATCGACGACCGCTACCGCGGCGCCTTCGGCGCGGATCGGATCAGCTGTCGGTACCTGGGCGAGCTCCACGGCGCGCGGTGCTCGGTGATCGACGCCGCCGCGGGCGAGGCCATGTTCGAGTCCCACGACGCCGTCCTCGTCCGCGAGGGCGAACTCGAGGATCGCCCGCTGCAGTTCTCGGCCTACGTCGAGGAGGCCGATCTGCCCCGGGAGGAACTCGAGGAACGGGATCGGGTCTACGACTCGGGGACGGTGTCGTTCCACGCCTGATACGGATCCCTGTACCGGTGTCCCGGCGCAGCCGTCAGACGGTTCGCGGCTGCGCCGGAACTGACGTACCCGTCTGAGAGCGCCGTCGGGTCGCGGCCGCGAGGCCTACGCCTCGAGAGCGACAGTCCGGACGTCCCACCCGTTTCGCCTGCCGTCTCCGGGCGCACAACGCCGTATTACCGCATCCTCGAGCCCGAAATCGTCGGTCGGATTTACGTCCCCGGTCGTGGACGGCCAGGTGATGACGACCCCGCGCCGACGCCGATACCTCCGAGCGCAGCTGGCCTGGCTGCTCGCGGCCGCGCTCGGGCTCGCCGCCCTCGGGGCGTTCTCCCTCGGGGCGTACGTCCTGCTCGCGGTCCTCGGAAGCGTCGTCCTCGACGAGGTGTTGACCCCGGTGGCGGCCGAGCCGCGCTGGCGCCCCCGGTGGCTCCTCCCGGCCGGGCTCCTCGCGGCCGCGCTCGTCGTCGTCCTCCGCACCCTCGAGTTGCTGTCGCTCGGGCTCTCGCCGGGGGCGCTCGCCGCTCCGGGGGTGGTGCCGTAGATGTTCCTCGAAGTCGAACGCGTGGACGGGATCCGGGAGGCGAACCGGAACCAATGGAACCACGTCGTCGAGCACGCCGACCTGGGCTGTGTCTTCCATCGCTACGAGTGGCTCAGGGCGGTCGAGGACGGCATGGACCGCGAGCCCCGACACCTGCTGGTTTCGAAGAAGGGCAACCCGATCGCCGTCTTCCCGAACGTCGTCGACGACCTCGGTCCCGTCGGCAGGCTGAAGTCGATCCACCCCGGTTTCGGCGGCCCGATCGCGGCGACCGACGAGGAGCGCGCGATCGAACTCCTCCTCGACGCCGTCGCCGAGCGTTGCGACGGGCGGATCCTGTTCAACCAGATCCGTCCCTACGACCAGGGGTTCGTCCGCTACCACGACCTCCTCCGGGAGCGGGGCTACGGAGTCGCCGTCCGCTCGAGCCGGTTCGTCCTCGATCTCACCCGGGGGTGGGAGCCGATCCTCGAGGGGATGGACGGCAAGCGCCGCCGCGGTATCCGGCGGGGCCACGAGGCCGACGTCGAGGTCGTCGAGGAGCCCGCGAGCGCGTCGGTGCTCGCCGACTTCCACGACGACTACGCGCGGGTGATGGACCGCGTCGGCCTGTCCGCGTTCCCGCGCTCGTTTCTCGCCGAACTCGGGCGACTCGACGAGCGGATCGCGATTTTCTCGCTCCGGGTCGACGGCGAGCGACGGGGGATGTACCTGTACGTCGTCGACGAGGAGCAGTCGGGGCTCCAGCACCTCTACTCGGCGGTGACCGAGGAGCACTTCGAGCACCACGCGCCGGAGCTGCTCCACGAGCACGCGATCAACTGGGCGATCGATCGGGGGTACGACACCTACGAGCTCCGGGGCTCGGCGCCCGACTTCCGAAACGGCGTGTTCCGGTTCAAGGAGTACTTCGGCGCCCGGCCGATCCCGCTGTTGCTCTGGGAGCGCGGTCGGCCGGCGCCCGCGCTGTCGGCGCTGAACCTCGCCCGAACGCTCCACCGGCAGTTCGATCCGCCGTGGCCGTGAGCCGCCGCGGACAGGGGCGCACGCGGGACGGAGCGAGCGCTCGCGACGGATCGTTCGGGCGCGGCGAACGTGCGCAGTCGACGCAACGGTCGGCGGATCCGCGTGGCTGACTCGCTGTCGTCGGCGGTGCGGTCGGTCGTCGGCGCGAAGCTGTTCGTCGTCCTCGCGGGCGTGGTGTTCACGCCGGCGCTGGTCCGGCTGATCGGGCCGGCGGAGTACGGGCGGTACGCGCTCGTGCTCTCGATCTACGGGCTCGTCAACGTCGTCGTCATCGGCGGCGCCGGCGACGCGGTCCGCAAGTACATCTCCGAGCGGTCGGACCCGGCCTGGCGGGCCGCGGTCTACGGCTACGCGTTCCGCCCGGCGCTTACCCTCGGCGTCCTCGTCGGCGCTGCCTTCTGGCTGGCCGCGCGATCCGGCCTCGCGGCCCGCCTGTTCGGCGCACCCTTCCCGTCGCTGTTTTACCTCCTCGGGGCGTACGCCGTCGCCAGCCAGCTCGCCTCGCACAACCTGCGGACGCTGATGGGCCTCGAGCGGGAGTCGCGCTCGGAGCCGTTGAAGGTCCTCGAGAAGGCGCTGTTCGTTGTCACCGCCCTGGGGCTGGCCGTTCTGGGCTTCGGCGTCGAGGGGGTTCTGGTCGGCCACATCCTCGCCAGCGCGGCGGCGTTCGTCCTCGCGCTTCCGATCGTCGCGCGGTCGATCCCGCTGCGGGCGCTCGTCTCGCCCCCGGACGTCGACCTGCCGAAACGCGGGATCGTCCGCTACCTCGCGAGCACGGCCGTCTTTTTCCTGTTTCTGAACTCGCTGTACCACGTCGACGTCGTCCTCCTGCAGGCCTGGACGACCGACGAGACCGTCGGCTACTACCGCGGGGCGCTCTCGATCGCCGAGTTCCTCTGGCTGGTCCCGATCGCGGTCCAGCTCGTGCTCCTCCAGCGCACCTCGAACCTCTGGGCGACGAACGACCTCGCGGCGATCCAGCGTCGGGCCGAGCGGGCCACCCGGTACGTCCTCCTGCTGACCGTCCTGCTCGCGGTCGGCGTCGCCGCGCTGGCCGGGGTGTTCGTCCCGCTGTACCTCGGTCCGGCGTTCGAGCCGTCGGTCCGCCCGCTGTTGTTGTTGCTCCCCGGTGTCGTCGGGTTCGCGGTCGCGCGACCGACGCTGGCGATCAACCAGAGCCGGCGATCCCTGCGACCGCTGCTGGTCGCGACGGGCGCCTGCTCGCTGCTCAACCTCGCGCTGAATCTGGCGCTGATCCCGGCCTACGGGATGGCCGGCGCGGCGGTCGCGACCTCGATCGGTTACGGCAGCCTGGTCGGGTTCCAGGCGCTGGCCGCCCGCCGGCTGGGCTACCGCCCGTTCGCGGGGCTGCGGTGGCGGCCGATCCTCGTCTCGGCCGCGGGGGCCGCCCTCGTCGTCGTCCCGATCGCGCTCCTGTCGCCCCCGCTGCTCGCGCTCGCAGTCGTCCCGCCGCTGGGGGGGCTAACCTACGCGGCGCTGGCGGTCGTTACGGGCGCGTTGACCCGCGAGGAGGTCGGCGAGGTGCTCGAGGGGATTGGCGTCGTCCCACGAGGGCTCGAGCGCCGGCTGGTCGTCGCCGTCGATCGGCTGCCGAAGCTTCGGGAGTGAGAAACGGTGGGTCGCCCCGCGAGGGCCGTCCTCGTTCGGCCGACGGACACCCTCGAGGCTTCGGCGCCGGTTCCGCCGACGACGAACCGCCGGGCGACGGGCGAGATCAGCCGTCGACGTCGCCCGCGTCGGCGTCGTCGTGGCTCGTCCCGTCGGGCTCCCACCGGCAGGTGACCCGTCGTTCGCCGGTCCGTTCCGCCAGCACGATCGCATCGACCGGGCGCTCGAGCCCGACCGCGAGCCCGACTCCCAGGATCGAGGCGACGGGGTGGTCGAACCGGTCGACGGGACCGAAGACGCCAGCCGAAACCGCGACGTCGAGCCGCCCGTCCTCGGCGGAGACCGACGGGTCGGCCCGATCGACGATCTCGAAGCGGGCGGCGAGCGCGTCGGTCAGCTGCTCGGCCAGCCGTTCGGGGTCGCCCGTCAGCCCGTCCTCGAGCGAGCGCTCGAGCTCGGCGACGAACGGGGCGCCGATCGGTTCGAGCGACAGCGTCTCGGCCTCGGCCTCGCCCCCGTCCCCGACGGCGTCCGCCGATCGCGGGCGGTCGGCCGCGAGGGGGACGACCAGGCGAACGCCGCCGGGTCCGCCTCCGGCGACGGGCGCGTAGCGGCGGTCACCGGTGGCGCCAATCGTCTCAGCGAGCCGGGCGAGGTTCCGCGCGCTCGTCTCGTACACCCGCGTCGCGTCCCGTGCCTCGATCGCGCGTTCGGGCTCGAGTTCGAACGCCAGCACGGCGGCGAACCCGCCGATCCCGGCGAGCGCGAACAGGACCGCCCGGCCGTCGGGGAGGGCGAGCCCGGCGACGAACGCCAGCGCGCCGAGGGCGGCGAATCCCACCGACGGAGTCGGGACCCGCCCGTCGAAGCCGCGGGCGTCCCCGCGACCGCGCGAGAACCGCTCGGCGTCGCTCGCGTTCGGGCGGGAGTCGTCCGACGAGCGCCGACGGACCGCCCGGCCGTCGGCGGGATCGGCCGTCACGGCGACCGCCCCCCTCGAGCGGGCGCGGCGGCGCGGCTCGAGCCGAGGCGAGCGAACCGGGCGAGCGTTCGGGAACGTGACACGAGATCTACTCGGCGAACGTACGGCGAAGGGGCGTTTGAATCTGTGGGAGCGAAACGTCGTATTTCCTCGCGTTCGGCCCGATAACGCCGAGTTTACCGGCGCTCGAGGGCGGGCGATCGCTCCCGGGTTACCGGCCCGCGGTTCGGGTCCGGCGGGGCCGTTCCGGAGGATCGATGACGCGGCCCCAGTCCGTCGATCACCTCCGAGAGACCGTTCGGAGCGACGACTAACGGGTTTTATGCGACGACGGCTGAAGGTCCGGGCCGATGGGGTCGAACGGCGAATCCGGACCCGGCTGGCGACTCCCCGCCGACCTCGCCGCCGCGCTCGCGCTGACGGCGCTGGTAAACGTCGCTGCGTTCGCGCCCGCGGTTCGGGAGACGCCGGCTCGCGTCCCGCTCGGGCTCGCCTTCCTGCTTCTCGTCCCGGGCTACGTCGTCGTCGCCGCGCTGTTTCCGCGCCGAGGCGACGTCGACGGCGTCGATCGACTCTCGCTGTCGGTCGTCGCGAGCGCGATCGCGGTGCCCGCTGTCGGGCTGGCGCTGAACGCGACGCCGTGGGGGATCCGGCTCGAGCCGATGCTGGTCGGGACGTCGCTGTTCACCGTCGCGGGCTGCATCCTGGCGGCGCGACGACGGCTGGCCGTGCGGCCCGACGAACGCTTCCGGATCCCCTCCCGCGAGCGGGCGCGACGGGGGGTCGCGGCCGTTCGACCGAACGGGGCCGTCGACCTCGCGCTGACGCTGTCGCTCGCGGTCGCCGTCGCGGTCGCGGTCGGCGCGGTCGGGTTCGCCGTCGCCGACCACTACGGCTACGGGCCCGTCGGCGAGGACGACGGCGCCGCGGCGATCTCGCTGCTCGACGACGACGGCGACCTGCTGACGAACGACTCATCGCTCGAGCCCGGGTCGACGGTCGCGATCGGGGTCGACAACGGCGCCGACGAGGACCGAACGTTCGCGGTCGTCGCGATAGGGCGGACGCTCGAGGACGACGGATCCGTCGCCGAAGAGCGAGAACTCGAGCGGTTCGACGTCGCGGTCGGGGGCGGCGAGACCGAGATCGTCGAGCGCGACCTCGGGGCGACGGGGGAGACGGATCGGGTCGTCTGGCTGCTGTACTCCGGGACGGTCCCGCCGGATCCGTCGCCCGACTCCGCGGACGCGTACGTCTCGCTCTCGATGGAAGCGGACGGCACGTAGTCCGCCGCGGCCGATGCGTCGGCGACCCCGTCGTTTCGGACGATCGGGAAGCGGTCGCTCCGGCGCCGCGGACGGTTCGAGCGGTATATCCTCACTCAGCTTTGCACGTTGAAGTAGGAGCATGACGTAGGCGGTGGCAAGGACGAATGATGCCGATTACGGATT
>NZ_JAAVUO010000079.1:0-5463 GCF_012163165.1 Natronococcus sp. JC468 | reverse complement strand
GACGGTCTCCTTCAACCCCAGCGCATTCGTTCACCGACTTGGGGCTTAAACAGGATTCTCATAAAGTCAGAGACGTTCTCCAGCGTCGCCATATCATTCCTCGTGTCTGGAGTTCCATGAAATTTTAGCCCTCAGTATGAGGAGTGCCGCCGCTCTAGCGGCGGCGCTCCAGTTGTCGTGAAATGGATTCAGCCGTAGGTTCGCAGCGACGTGTTCCACCGCGCGTACGGATCGTTCGGATTGCTTCCGGCACGCCACCCCGTAGCGGGTGGCGCTGCCGGAACCACTCAACCAACACGTACTCGATCAACGTGCAGAAAATCTCGAAGAGTACGCCATTTACCGACTGAGAGTGAAGGCTCTCGATACTCGTGTACTGCTTGAGTTCTCGGGAGAGAATCTTGATCATCGTGCGAAGCGTGTAGATACTCATCACTTCGACAGGCGCGTACGCTGACGACAACGTCGTCAGGTACGCTAGTTCTTCGCCATCAACATCTTCGAAGACGATACGGCGGAATTGTTTGCAGTCTCGGCAAGCTCAATCCGATCATCACGGAGATATCGTGTCCCCTGCTCGTCGGTAATCTCGACGTCCTGGATGTGTTCCAGGACGTCGACGCGAGCATCTGCTTGGAGGAGACAGATGAAGTCCGTTTCACGCTCTTTGAGTTCACAGAACCGGTCATAATCAAGGTAACCACGGTCAAAGACGTGGATTGGCGAGTCGAGGTCTTTGCAGACCTCGACGTCGCTCTGGAGATGCTCGACTGAGTTGGTTCACGCATTACGCCCGGCGTGATGGTGACGCCAAACAGGTGCTTGGCGTCGCCATCGACACGCGCGGAAAGATTGAGATGGAGCCCTTTCTCACCGGGATCAATCACGCGCAGAATCTCGGTGTCATGACGTTTGCTTGGAACCGCAACTGACCTGGTGAGGTTCAGATTAGTCGCGTCAGTTGCTACAACGGCACGATCGAGCCAATCCAGTCGCTTCCGTTGGACACCGCGTTGATGAGAGAGCGGTGGTGAATGAAGCAACTCCAAGAACAGACGAACGACCGCACGGTAGTCGCAGTCGTTCGTCAACCTGGAGAATGTCGAGCCAGCCATGTACGACAATTCGTCATAGATGGCCGTTTTCTCGGCGAGTTCGGCAAGTGAATCAGATGGATTGACTCCTTCAAAAATATCGACTTTGAGATGGTTGTCAAAATCGTGTTTTGTGGTGTGTGTCCCGATTTCGAAGTCGTCGGCAATGAACTCGCTGTCAACTGCGTCGAGCAGCGAGTAAAACTCAGTCCCAACAGTTGATAGAGAAATGCTGTCGGTCTGTGTATTCATTGCTCGGAACTAACGAACTCACATCGAATTTAAATACTCGAAACAGGACAGATCGAGAAGTGGATTCATCCCTCAAAATACGAGTCAACCGTTTTCATATTTCATGGGTGACAGTCGGGCGAACGCACGCGAATTGATTGAGAAGTTTGTGCATTACTACAATCACCGGAGACCGTATCAATCACCCGATGGACAGACGCCAGCTGAAGTGCTGAACTAGACCGTGCCCAAACGGGAAATATTTCCGTATCTCGATAGATTTAACCTAGCGTTGTGTGAGGCTATCAGTGATGGATCGTCGGACACTGATCGAAAAGGCGCAAGACCCGCCGATCGCATTCCTCGTCGCCGTTATCGTTGCCGCGTCGATCTGGGGACTATTCGCCGAAACGGCCGGAATTGCGTGGATGCTTTCGATCACGCTGTTCTGTATCGTCCTCTGGATTCTCACGCCGATACCGCCTGCCTATACGGGGCTGATCGGAATCGGTCTCATCGCCGTCGTATTCTCGACCGACCTCGCGCTGACCGGATTCCAAAAGCCGGCGACATGGCTTATCGGCTTCGGGCTACTGATGGGCGAGGCGGCTCGCAAAAGTGGCCTCGCCAATTGGGTCGGGACCAGTATCACGGCTCGGATAGTCTCCGAATCAGCCAGTGCGCGACCGATTTGGACCTACCGGCGACTGCTACTCGCGCTTTCGATCGGGGGCCACGCTCTCGCCTTTTTTATTCCTTCGGCTCTCGTGCGGATCCTCATCATCGCGCCAATCCTCAAGGAGACCGGCGATCTCTTCTCGGATCGCTCGGCGCGGGTCGGACTCTTCCTCGGACCCGCGTTCGCCACGTTCTACGGGTCTTCAGGCATCCTCACTGCTGATCTTCCGAACATCATGATCACCGGCTTCGGCGGATCGATCGCGGACCATCACGTCTCATGGACAGAGTGGTTATTCCATATGTACCCCGTTATGGGTCTGACGCGAGTATTGCTCGTCTGTGGAGTCGTCTATTATCTGTTTCGGCCCGATTCCGACTCAAGGATTGACATACCGGAACTGAACCGGAACGGTGCCACGAGTACTGAAAAACGCATGCTTGCCTTGCTCCTCGTGGGAACGGGGATTTGGGCGACCGACTTCGTTCACGGCTTCCACCCGGTCGTCGGCGCGGTCGTCGTCGTCGCGCTCGCTTTCCTGCCGCGGATTGGTGTCGCCGACTTCCAGAACGTCGGCGAGACTGACTTCTCGATCCTGTTTTTCATTGCCGCCGTGTTCGCCATCGGCGATGGACTAACACAGACGGGATTCACCGACGAGGCAGCCGACTACCTGCTTGCGCTGGTACCGACGGAAGCATCGCTAGCGATCATCTTCGCAGTCGTCTTCGGAATCACGTTCCTACTTGCGTTTCTGATGGAAGGATTGGCCGTTGCAAGCGTCCTCACGCCCGTCCTCATCCCGTACGCGGAAGCCGCAGGGTTACCGCTGACGCCGGTGCTGATGTCGGAAGCCCTAGCGCTGAGTTCGTACTTCTTCCCCTACCAGTCGGCGGTTCTCGTGGTTATTTTGGCAGAAGGAACCGCCGATACCGGGGAAGTCGTTCGAACAACGGTGGCTTGCTCGCTCGCAACGATCGTCGTCTTGCTCCCGCTGCAGTTCGCGTTCTTCACGCTCCTCTACTGAGTTTCCATTCTATCGAATTCCTCGAGAAACGAAGACCGATTCGGTAACCAAGCCGCCAGCCGAACTTACGTATCGTCGATCGAATCAATCAGTGCCGTAACGGCGTGAGCGCCTCGTTCCGGTCCATAGAACGTCGTGATTCCGAACTCCTCCATCCGAAGGCGTTCATCCTCAAGCGACGACACCGGTCCGGCGACCGTAAAGAAGATTGGCTTGTCGACTTCCTCAGCAAGGGCCTCCAGTTCCTCGAGCGGGTATCCCAGCGAGTCCTCGTAGATCTCGTAGACAACGACAATGTCGACGCTGTCGTCGCGAGCAACAGCGTCAATGACCTGTCCAAATTCAGGTAGTGGCCGCCCGGTATCGACCGGGTTCTTCGTATAGGTAATCCCCTCTAGAACGTCATCAACCCGCTGCTGGGTCTCGCTCGCGAGGTCGGGGAACTTGGCGCCGCCTTCGTCGAGTTCGTCCGCAATGATGATTCCAGGGCCAGCCTGGGCCGTGACGACGCCGACGTTTCGACCATCCGGAACCGGCGAATTGGCGATAGCGCGGCTGGCATCCAAGAGTTCGGTAATCGAATCGACGAACACGATACCCTCCTCAGCGAGTGCGTCCTCGTACACCTCACGTCCTTGAATCGGGGCGGCGGTGTGCGACCGAACGAATTCGCTGATGTCCTCGCTGCCGACCTTGTACGCGACGATCGGCGTCTCCGCGTTCCGACAGACCTCGAGCGTGGTCTCTACGTCTTCAGTCCCCTCGATATGGATAGCGATCGCGTCGGTTCGAGGGTCGTCGTCAAGTACCGGAATGAGATCCGCAAAGCCGGTATTCGCCCGGTTTCCGAGTCCGAACATGGACGAGACACCGTACGCTTCACTATCCAGCTGAAAGGACGACGTGATCCCGACACCACCGCTCTGGACGAGGAGGGCGACGTTGCCCGTCTCGACCTCGCGGATCTGCGGAACGAACGAACCGTAAAGATCGAGATGCGGAATGCAGTAGCCAGCCGTGTTCGGCCCGAGGACCGTGATGTCGTACTCGTCGGCGATTCGGATGACTTCATCCTCAAGTTCCTGCCCCTCGTCGTCGACTTCCGCGAAACCGCCAGCGAGGATTACCGCCGCACCAACGCCGGCTTCGCCACACTCTTCGAGAACCTCCGGAACGACCGGACTGGGCACGCAACACAGCGCGAGATCGGCGTCGGCGTCGTGGATTGAGTCGACAAACTCGTGGCCGTAGACACTTCCTGAACTCGAAGGATTGACCGGATAGACGTCCCCGTCGTACGAACGGATATTCGTCATCGCGTCGTTACCCATCTTCCCGGGGGTCTTTGACGCTCCGATGACGGCGATTCCGTCCGGATCGAAGAAATCGGTTACTCCCATACCGTGAGATTGCTGAACAATGTAATAGATATTACGGAACGCGGATATCGAGAGACGGAAACTAGGGGGTTATTCGTGTATCTGTAATTCTATCACTCGTTGTGCTCGAGATACTGTCGTCCCTCTGCTGTTTCGGCGAGAATGTTGTCGAAGACGGCCGCTTCGGTTTTGAACTTGTGAACGCTGTGCAGCATCGTATTATGGAACTGTGAGATGAGTTCGCCGTGATCGACGAAGAAATCATGCACCCAGTTCTCCATCCGGTTATCCGTCCGGAACTGTGCGATGATATGCCACTGATAGTCGCTGTCCGCGGTAAAGAACATTAGCACATGCGGATCGTTCTGAAGAGCGTCGTAACACTCGTACCAGTTGTCCTCGAAGTTCGGAAAATTAAACGAGACCCGGAACAGGTAATGGCGGAAGATCTCCCGGTTCGGAAGGATCATCTCGCGGAAAGTCTCCTCTTCGGACATCGTTCGGAGAATCTCGTTGATTCGATTGTGTGACAGCGAGATTCCGTACTCTTCCTCGAGGATCTGACTGAGTTCTCGCGTTGACGACGTCGGATTGTCGACTCGCGCTTTCAAAATCGCTATATCGCGAGGAGAGACGTCGAAGGATTGCTCGTCGTTCATCCTGGTTGGGTCTGCGAAACGCTACATAAAAAAACTTAACCCAGCCTCCTGCTGATAGTGGCTGCAATCGGTGCTTCGAGCGTCGTTCGTTAAATCCCGTGAGAAATTTTCACATCGCCGCCGAGGTTCGCGAACGCGATCGACTTCTCGCCCTCGAGTTGTACAGCCAGACTCCCCTGGTCGCGATCGGGGTACTCGAGGCGATCGAAACCGCCGTTACCGAGACCGTTCGTCCCTTGCTGCCTCGCTGGCACAGAAACAAATCGCGTATCGAGTGTCCGGACCTGCCTCGAGGCCGTGAGGGAATAATCGTCTCAAACAAGAGGGCTTTGTTGAATCGCTGTAAGGCGGTGGATTTCACTGTTTGACGGCACGTTTGATGTTGTAGACGACA